>JAZUGA010000001.1:0-5167 GCA_045640945.1 Lachnospiraceae bacterium
TTCCTGACAAAGGAATATGTGGACTCCTATTATGCGAAAAGAAGGGAAAAAGTTACGATTGTAGCTTTCGGCTGTATCGAACCTTCCCGCACCTGTTTCTGTGACAGTATGGGATTGAATCCAAATCAGGCGCCTGCCGCTGATGTAATGATGAATGTGGCAGCAGATTCTGACTTTACGATTTGTGAAGAAAAGGGAGAGAAGCTTGTAGCGGAGAATGGAGGATACGTTCTGACCGCCCAGACGGAAAAAGGACAGGATTTATTAGATTCCCTGAGCGAATTCCTGTCAGAGGGAGAAAAGTCCTTAAATGATACGAAATGCTCCCTTAAAATCGTAAAAGCAGAGAATCTTGACGAGAAATTGTCGAAAATGTTTGACCATCCGATCTGGGATAAAGTAACAAAAGGCTGTATTGGATGCGGAACCTGTACTTTCGTTTGTCCGACCTGTTATTGCTTTGATATTGACAATGAAAACTATGGGGCAGAAGGATGTAAATACCGTTGCTGGGACAGCTGCATGTTCTCCGATTATTCCCGGATGGCCGGCGGAGCCAATCCAAGACCGACCAAGAAGGAGCGTTTAAGAAACCGTTATCTTCACAAACTGGAATTCTTTAACGAAAGATATGGAGAGACCTTATGCGTAGGCTGCGGACGATGCATCGAAAGCTGTCCTGCTCATCTGGACATATCGGATTTTATTGAAAAAGCTAGTCAGGTAGATGTGAATGCAAAAACCTACAGCGAAGCAGAGAGGAGGATGTGATTATGGCCATTGATCATGAATGTTCCTGTAATAAAAATCCTTTGGTTCCTTCTCTTTGTAAAGTCATTGACGTGAAGCAGGAGACGGCAGACGTTCAGACTTATACCATTCAGACTATGGATGGGAAAAAGCCTTTCGCACCATTGCCGGGACAGTTGGCCATGGTCAGCTTTTTAGGCGTGGGAGAGGCCATGTTCTCCATAACTGCCCAGGGAGAGGACTACATCCAGTGCGCCATTAAGAGAACCGGGTTGTTAACGGAAGCTTTTCACGAAATGATGCCAGGACAGGTCATCGGCGTCCGCGGACCTTATGGAAATTCCTTCCCAGTTGAGGACCTGAAGGGAAAAGACCTGTTATTTATTGGCGGTGGTATTGGAATCGCCCCAGTCCGTTCCTTAATCCGTTATAGTCTGGAGCATAGAGACGACTTCGGACATATCGACATTTTATATGGTGCCCGTTCCAAGGCGGATATCTGCTTTAAGGAAGACTGTCTGGAAAACTGGAAGACGGAAAAAGACACGGACGTATATATAACCACCGACGTTGCTTCGGAGGATTGGGACGGACATGTAGGCTTCGTTCCGGCGTATTTGGAAGAATTAGGCTTTTCACCGGAAGGAAAAAAAGTCATTCTTTGCGGCCCGCCGGTAATGATCAAGCTCTGCAGCGAAAGCCTGATTCAAATGGATTTCCCAAAAGAAGACGTTATTACCACGCTGGAAATGAGAATGAAATGCGGCATCGGAAAATGTGGAAGATGCAATATCGGAAGCAAGTATGTATGCCTGGATGGACCTGTTTTTACGCTGGCAGAATTAGACGAACTGCCGGATGAAAAATAAATAAAATTATCAGACGATATGTGATATAATGTTCACGATAAACCCAAGGAGGATCACTATGAAAGCATTATCTAAATTAGCATTATTAGCAGGCGCAGCTTATGGCGGATATTATCTTTACAAGAAATATGTAAAACAGCCACAGGTGGAAGAAGATTTTGATGATCTGGCAGATTCTGGCTTTGATTACGATGACGAAGCTGCAAAAGAAGAAAGCTTTGCAGATAAGATTAAAGCTGCTGCAAGCAGACAGTTAGACAGAATTAAATAATAAAAAAGTGAAAACTATTCAATTTTGGTTTCAAAACGCAAGGTCGGTGTCTCTCCCTCAGAGTATGATGCCGGCACTTGTTGCGGCTTTTTTAGCAACGAAGTATTCAGACTTCAGATGGTATTTAGCGCTCCTTGCAATTCTGGGAGTTGCCTTCGCTCATCTAAGTCTGAATTTGTTTGATGACTATTTTGATTATAAGAACGCGAAACAGGGAGACCGCAGCGCTCTGGATCGGGAAGGTTTCCGCGCCAGAACGGTAAAATGTCCTTACTTGCAGGATGGAACGGTTACGGAAAAACAGTGGCTTTTGGCCTGCATTATTTTTGCAGCCATTGCAGTCGCTTTTGGAATTCCGGTATTGATTCTTCGCGGCATTAGAATTCTGTATATTGTTCTTGCTGTGGGAATTATTGGTCTGTTTTATTCCGCTCCTCCTTTAAAACTGGGTTATCATGGATTGGGAGAAGTCATTATCGGCGGAATTTTCGGACCAGCCTTAGGTATCGGTATGAGTATTGCTTCTGCCGGAGAATTCCATATGTCGGAGGTACTGGTTTCTACTGCCATCGGACTTCTTGTAATCAACATTCTTTATGTTCATTCCGTTATGGATTATGCAGCAGACCTGAAAGCAGGAAAGAAAACTCTTGCCTGGCTGGTCAGCTCAAAAAAAACCAAAGAAGAACTGGTAAATGATTCCGCAGGTCAGTACGTTGTTTTGGGAATTATTAATTTCCTGCCGTATATATTGATCCTTTTGGGCGTAATTCTTGGAAAGATATCGCCTTTCTATCTTGTCGCCATTTTAGCGGCTCCATGGACCGTGGATTTATTCGCATCCATGAAGAAGTTCCGAAAGAATCCTTTTGGTCCAGTAGAAAAGAAGTGGTGGTACGGCAATTTCCCTATGTGGGATCAGATTGTGGAGAATAAAATCGACTGGTTTATGCTTCGCTGGTATCTGGCCCAGAAAATCAATACGGTTTTTTCCATCCTTTGTATTCTTGCTGCAATTGCAGATATGATTCTGAAATTCAATAGTCTGTAGATAAACCTATGAAACTCAGCCAGCTTATTTACTTACCGGTATGGTATCTGAAAAACGTAATATTGAAAGGCCATAATCCGCTTCAGACGGTTTTATTTGTGACCGATTACTGTAACTTAAAGTGCAAGCATTGTTTTGAAATGGGGCATGCCTGCACGATGCAGAAAACCTATGAAAATATAAAGGATGAGCTGGAGTATTCTTATAAGCTGGGAAGCAGAATCGTCGATTTTGAAGGCGGCGAACCTACTTTATGGCAGGAAGATGGAAAAGATATCAATGATCTGATAAAGCTGGCTAAGGAAATTGGATTTTTCTCCTGTACGGTTACGACAAATGCGCAGATGGATATTTCCTGGGTCAATGCGGACCTGATCTGGATCAGTCTGGATGGATATAAAGAATATCATGATGCCATTCGTGGAGAAGGAGCTTTTGCGAAGCTGGATAAAAATGCAGAACTCTTTGCCAAGGCTCAGGAAGAGAAGAGGAAAAAAGGTCAGAAGGTCTGCACCTTAGGCGCCAACATTGCAGTTAATAAAATCAATAAAGATTCGGTGACGGATACCATCGAGTATGTTAAGAATTCACCGTATATTCAAAATATTGCAGTAAACTTCCATACACCATATCCGGGAACGGAACATATGATGCTGGAAGAAAAAGATAAATGTGAAGTAATCGATAAAATTATTGATTTAAAAAAACAGAAATATCCGATTCAGAACAGTGTCAGCGGGCTGAAAATGATGAAAAAGAAAGGCTTTAAGAAAAACTGCTGGGTTAGTAATTTTATTATCACCGACGGAACCCGTTTTAAGACCTGCCCGGGAGAAACTTTGGGAATCTGTGACGATTGTGGTTTCTGTATGGCAGGGGAAATGTATTGTGTCATGCATTTAAAACCGGATACCATTCTTTCCGGATTAAAACTTAGATTATGATGATTCTTGACGTATTGCATATTGTCTCCGGACCGATCATTGGAGCGGTCATAGGAGCTTTTACCAACTTCATAGCCATAAAGATGCTGTTCCGTCCTTTAAAAGAAGTAAAGGTCGGAAAATTCACTTTGCCTTTTACTCCTGGAGTTATTCCAAAACATCAGGAGGAGCTGGCTCAGGCTCTTTCCAACACCGTATACCAGAACTTCTTTACCAACAGCGATATTGAAGGAATCTTTATGTCCGATGAAATGGCAGATGCTTTTTCGGAGGGAATCTGCAATCTGTTAAGCAACGCCTCTGTTGAGAAGATTACTGCCAATTTAAGCGAAGACTCCGTTCTGAAAATTAAAGAAGCGGTTTACAATAAGATCCATCTTGCAATTGCACGGGCGGATATTGCCGGTATTGTGGCAGGACAGGCAGAATCGATTATCAAAACCAAAAGCCAGAACGGTCTGATTGCCGGTCGTTTACTGAACGATTCCAGAATATCTTTCATTTCCGGAATTATTGGAAACGAAGTGGCAAAATATATCCGGGAACATGACCTGGAAATCGTAGCTCCAATCTTAGAGCAGCAGGCAGGAGAATTCAAACGGAATAGTGTAGGGGATTTGGCGGAATATTTAGGCGTTGATAAAGAGACGGTCCATAAGGTGATCAAAGGGGGCTATCTGGACTTTATGAGCCATGCGAAATCCACCATCGCCGAAACTTTCCACATCAAGGAATTTATTTATAATAAAATCATGGAATTGAACCCGGCAGACATTGAACGCCTGGTAAATGAAGCTATAAAAAAAGAAATGAACTACCTGGTATATTTAGGCGGACTTTTAGGCCTGATTATCGGTGTGGTTAACATTTTTATCTGATTTTATATAGAACTTCTATTTTTCTCGTTCATAGTACTTTTATTTTTGTATAGTTTTCTTCTTTAATTCCACAATATCTAGTGATAGAATTTAAAAGTTATGAAAAGAAAAAATATGAATTTAGTTGAAGGAAACATTTGGAAGCAATTAATTCTCTTCGCGCTTCCACTGGCTGCAACAAGTATGCTGCAGCAGCTTTTTAATTCTGCCGATTTATTGGTAGTAGGACAATTCGCAAATTCAAACGCTTTGGCAGCTGTAGCAGCCAACGGTGCGATTATCCACTTGCTGATCAACTTATTTGTTGGTTTAAGTGGAGGAACTAACGTTTTAGTATCAACTTTTATCGGTCAAAAAAATAATGAAGGAATTGCAAAAACCATCCACACATCCATTACTTTTGC
>JAZUGA010000002.1:0-15993 GCA_045640945.1 Lachnospiraceae bacterium
TAATCCAGCCTGAAGTCCCATACCTACTAAGAACATAATAGGAACGGTAACAATAATTGTCAGAATTGGGTCAATTCCCAAAGCACTTGCCAGAATTGTTGACAAGTATGCGCCAATGTTAACGAATTCGCCGTGTGCTAAGTTGGTAAGTTTAACAATACCGAACATCATTGTCATACCTACGCCCAGGAGAGCATAAATACCACCAAGCAGAATACCGTTAATGATAACCTGTATAACTTGCATTTATTTCCCCTCCTTAAATACCAAAGTATGCTTTCTTGATTTCGTCTTCTGAGAGGTCCTTTGGAGAACCTGTTAAAACTACTTTTCCTTTAAGCATAACGTCAACTATTTCTGCTGTTTTGATTGCACGATGGGTATCCTGCTCAACTAACAAGATTGTGGTTCCCTGTTTATGGATTTCCTTGATACGGGAATAAATACCTTTAATGGTATTTGGTGCGAGACCAAGAGAAACCTCATCAAAAAGAACCATATCAGGATTGCTCATTAAAGCTCTGCCAATCGCAACCATGTGTCTCTGTCCACCGGAAAGACTTCCTGCGAGGTCATTTCTTTTTTCTTTCAAAACCGGGAACAGATCATATATTCTTTCAAGACTATCCTGGGTCTGTTTTCTAACATGTTTCGGGAAACATCCCATGATCAGATTGTCTTCTACTGTCATTCTGACAAAGCAATGGCTGCCTTGAAGAACCAGGCTTAAGCCTCTTGTTACAATCTTATCTGCAGACAGTCCTGTGATATCTTCACCCTTAAAATACACTTTTCCTGCACTTGGTTTGTGAAGTCCGGCTACGGTACTCATCAGCGTGGATTTTCCTGCACCATTGGAACCGATAAGGGAAACGATTTTTCCTTCCGGAACTTCAAGTGAAGCATCGGCAACAGCAATGAAGTCACCGTATTTCGCCTGAATGCCTTCAATTTTCAACATAGGCTCACTCATCTTCCTCATCCTCCTCTTCTACACCAAGATATACTTCTTCAACTTCTTTGGAATCCATAACAGGTCTTGGTTCGCCAATCAGAAGCTCATGTCCTTCGGACATACACATCAGATGGTCGGTTGCCTCTACCATTGTCTGGATAACATGCTCAATCCAGATAATGGAATATCCGGCTGCCTTCAGATTCTTAACCATCTGAATTACATCCTGAACCTCGGCCTCTGTTAAACCAGCTGCTACTTCGTCAAGAAGCAAAAGCTTTGGCTCTGTTCCCAGTGCTCTGGCGATTTCCAGACGTTTACGGTCTAAAAGTGTAAGTTCGCCAGCGCGAATTTCTCTTTTATCGTATAACTCAGTTAATTTTAATGCGTCCAATGCAACCTGACGTCCGGTTTTCTCATTATGATTTGCACCATGAACAGCAGCAACAAGAACGTTTTCATATACGCTCATTCCTTCAAACGGACGAGGTACCTGATAAGTTCTGCCAATTCCTAAATGGCATCTTGCATCTGGTTTCATCTTTGTGATGTTATGTCCGTTAAAGGTTATTGTTCCATGATTCGGAACGATTAATCCAATTAAGGCATTAAACATGGTTGTTTTACCGCATCCATTAGGACCGATAACACCAAATACTTCGCCTTCTTCTACTGAAAATGATAAATCATGGAGAATCTGGACACGTCCATAACCCGCATCAATGTGGTCAAATGTTAAAATATTCCCCATTTCTTTCCTCCTTTTTGAGGCTTATTTAATCTGCAAAGGTGGAGAGCTTTAAAAGCCCCCCACCTACACATTATTATAGTTAGTTCGTTACAATACAGAAATTATTTCTGTGTAGCATTTCCTGCTTTGTATTCGCCAGTTACAGCGCCTGCAAGTTCTGGATATAAGGAAGCGTCGATAACAACGAGTTCCCACTCACCAGCTTCATTCTTCTGCCACTGTCCACCAGCTACTACTGTATCGGAGTACTGTAATCCGTTCATTTCCTTATCATATTTGATAGGTCCAACGATTGTTTCTACATCAAGTGCTCTGATAGCTTCCATAACAGCTGCTTTGTCAGTTGTTCCAGCTTTCTGGAATGCCTGAACTGCAAGCTCTAATGCAGCATATGCATAGCCTGCTGGCTGAGGCATAACGCCACCGTTGTCAGCCTGGTAAGCTGCACCAAGGTCTGCACAGTTAATGCCTGTTAAACCAGAAACGTATGGATATAATGGTGACCACCAAACTTCGGAAAGGATACCTTCAACGTTCTCGCCTAAAGCTGCAACGTCGCCAGGAAGTAAGCAGCATTTACCCATTGTGATAGCATCAACTTCAACGCCAGCTGCCTGCATCTGTGTGAACAGGTTAGAGAAATCTGGAGGAATGTTTGTTCCTGCTAAGATATCGATGTCAGCGTCTTTGAAAGCCTTAACAACGTTTGAGAAGTCGTCTGTTAATGATGGGTACTGGCCAGGATCTACTACCTGATATCCATCTTCTGCTAATTTAACTACGAAAGTATCATGCCAAGCTGTTCCGTCAGCGTCGTTAGCGAATGCTAAACCGATTTTAGCGCCTGAGCCAGGGCCAAATCCTGCTGCTGTCCAAAGAGCTTTATGAGCTTCGTAAATGTTGTCGATTGTCCAGAATGCGTGTACTGTCCAATCATGTGAATCGGATGCCATAGCACATGGATCTACAGGTGCCTGGATACCAATACATGGAACTTCGTTGATTTCTGCCTGTGCTTCAACAGGGATTGCTGTTTCAGGTGTCTGAATAGCAACGATTAAATCAACTTCGTCTTCGATGCAGAGCTTCTGAGCCATGTCAGCTGCTGTCTGCTGATCGGATGTTGAGTCGTAAACGATAACTTTGATGTTCTTCTTAGCACCATCAACTTCGATGCCGCCGTTACCATTTACATAGTTTTCGATCTGTTTTACAACCCATTCACAGCCTTCGCCGTTACCAGCTAAAGCACCAGTTGTAGGGTTAACGTAACCGATCTTGATTGTGCCGCCTGCTGGAGCTGGTTCGCTACCTGAGCCTGCTGGAGCTGGTTCGCTTCCGCCGCAGCCTGCGAGTAATGTTACAGCAAACAGACAAGCGAGCAGTAAAGCAGCTACTCTTTTAACTGTTTTCATTTGTTCTCCTCCTAAAAATACGTATTAATAGTAGTGTATATGCATACGAAAGTGATTATATCACTTTCGTACAATTCCTACAATAAATATTGTTTATATTTATTCTGTATATGTGATCTGCCCTTCTTCGCTCAAAGGCACGGATTCTTCTGCATCCAAATCTAATCCGCCTCCATATAAAGCCTCCAGTTTCTTCCGGACAAGGAAGAAATAAACAATACATAAAGCCGACTGAAACAATGTAGCGATTGGAGTGGACAAACCAATGACAAATAAATTATCCGGTGCCAGTGCCTTCAGAATAAATGCAGCCGGAGTACGAATGGCAACTCCTAAAAATCCCTGGATCATGTTGACCGTCGTCTTTCCTGATCCATTCAAGAATCCAATAAAGCAGAACAGAATGGAAGTAAAGAAAGTATCAATACCGAAGGCCTTTAAGTACTCTGCCGCTCCCTGGATTACCACCGGATCTTTGGAGAAAATCTGGGTTAACCATTCTCCATGGAAAACCGAAAGGAAGGACATGGCAAAAGCAAAGGCCAGCGAGGTCCAGATACCATGGATAAGAGCTTTCTTCGCCCGGTCAATCCGTTTTGCACCGATATTCTGGGCAACAAAGGCAGACATGGACTGCATGTAAGCACTCGGGAACAGCATAATAAAGCTGGTCAGTTTTCCACCTACGCCGATGGCTGCAGATGCAGCTAACCCTAAGGTATTGATTACGGCACTTACAACCAGGAAGGATACCGTTACTACTACTTCCTGTAAGGCAAGAGGCGTACCTAATTTGATAATTCTTTTGATGATGGAAAAATCAAATTTCATGCTTGATTTTCCAAATTCAAAAGGAAGGCCTTTTTTCTTAATGATAAGCAGGGACACTACCACACTGACTGCCTGGGCAAATACGGTTGCAATAGCAGCTCCTGCTGCAGCCATGTCAAATACGGCTACTAAAAGAAGGTCTCCGATAATGTTTACAACACATGCAATAGAAACGGTAATTAAAGGAGTCTTGGAATCTCCAATCCCTCGGAATATGGCTCCGATCAGGTTATAAGAAATAATAAAAATATATCCGACGGAACAGATTTTAGTATAGATTGTTCCCTCTCCTAAAGCTTCATTCGGAATGCGGAAAATCTGAAGAGCGGGCGCTGCGAAAATAAATAACAGTATCATTACTAAAACTGCAACGGTTGCGAAGAACCAGATACTGTTTCCTACTACTTTCCCTGCATCTTTCAGTTTTTTCTCACCGATATATTGTCCCAGAATTACGGTTGTGCTCATAGCAAAACCAGTAATAACCATGGTTACACCATTGGTCAGCTGTGAACCTAAAGATACGCCGGATACACTGATGGTCGTACTGAAACGGCCTACAATCAGCAAGTCTACTGCTCCATACAAGGACTGAACTACTAATGCAGCTAATACGGGTAATGTAAATTTTAAAAGCGGTCCAAGAATCGGACCTTCTGTAAAGTTGTTTACCTTAGATGTCTTTTCCATTTTTTATAAAATTCAGGGCTCAGGCTGTTACGCCTGAGCCCTGATAAGTACTAAACTATGTGAGTAAAATTACTGCATCTGTTTTGCAACTTCTTCTGCAAAGTTTTCCTGTTTCTTTTCGATGCCTTCGCCAGTTTCGAAACGGACGATTTTCTGGATTGCCAGGTCTGGGTTAACAGATTTCAGATACTGAGCTACAGACTGTTTTCCGTCTTCTGCTTTAACATAAACCTGATCTAACAGACAGATGTCTTTTAACTGTTTTGCAAAACGTCCTTCTACTAAGCCGTTGAAAATCTTATCGCCAACGATAGCTTCTTTTTCTTCGTTTGCAAGACCTGCTAACTGACCTTTTGCTGCTTCTGAAAGGAAGTTGAACAGATAGTTCATGTTGTTCTTCTGCTCACCGTAGATCTTGATGTCTTCATCAGACCATACTTTTTCATCACATGCTCTTGCAATTAATCTATTCAGGATAGGTTTTGGAAGAGTATCTGGTGTATTAAGAGCACTGTCGATAGTGATTTCTTTCAGTTTTGCTAAAGCTTCATCAGACATATCTGCACGGCTGATGTACTCTGGGTTCATAGCTGCAACCTGCATAGCAATGTTCTTAAGAGCTTCTTTGTTCGCATCATCATCAGCTGCACTAGCTTCTACGAGAACACCAATACGGCCTGCGCCATGGATGTAAGGAACTACTACGTTTTCAGAAGTAATTCTTTCAAATCTACGGATGGAAATCTTTTCTCCGATAGTAGCGATCATGTTAACTAATGCATCGTTAACTGTCTTTTCTGGATCTTCAATCCATTTCTCAGCAAGAAGAGCTTCAACGTCTTTTGCTTCGCCAGCTGCGATCTGTTTTGCAACTGCTTCTACATAGTTCTGGAATTTCTCGTTCTTAGCTACGAAGTCTGTCTCAGAGTTAACTTCTACGATAACTGCTGTGTTGCCTTCAACGTAAACTTTTACAATACCTTCTGCAGCGATTCTGCTAGCTTTCTTAATAGCCTTAGCTTCGCCTGATTTTCTCAGGGATTCAACTGCTTTATCCATATCGCCGTCACATTCAACTAATGCGTTCTTGCATGCTAAAATGCCGGCGCCTGTTAAGTCTCTTAACTGTTTAACCATAGCTGTGGTAACTTCTGCCATGACTATATCCTCCTTAATTTATCTATCTGAATTATTCTTCTACTGCCTCAGCAACTTCTGCTGCTTCTGTAACTTCGAATTCTTCGCCCTGGTTAGCTTCGATAATAGCGTCAGCCATCTTAGCAACGATAAGTTTTACGGCTCTGATAGCGTCGTCGTTTCCAGGAATAACGTAGTCCAGATCATCTGGGTCACAGTTTGTATCGCAGATACCAATAACTGGAATGTGAAGTTTATGAGCTTCCTGAATGCAGATTTTTTCCTTCTTAGGGTCAACTACGAAAATAGCGTCTGGAAGTTTTCTCATTTCTTTGATACCGCCAAGGTTCTTTTCAAGTTTTTCCTGTTCTTTCTTGATATCGATAACTTCTTTTTTCGGAAGAACTGCGAATGTTCCGTCAGCTTCCATTCTTTCGATATCTTTTAATCTTCTGATTCTGCTCTGGATTGTTTTGAAGTTGGTTAACATACCACCGAGCCATCTCTCGTTAACATAGTACATACCGCAGCGTTCTGCTTCTGTACGGATAGCTTCCTGTGCCTGTTTCTTTGTTCCAACGAAAAGAATTGTGCCGCCCTGTGCAGCGATGTCAGAAATAGCATCAAAAGCATCATCGATCATACCAACTGTTTTCTGAAGGTCGATAATGTAGATGTTGTTTCTTTCTGTGTAGGTGTATGGAGCCATCTTAGGGTTCCATCTTCTGGTCTGATGTCCAAAATGAACACCTGCTTCAAGTAACTGTTTCATTGATATAACGCTCATGTCATATCCCTCCTTTTTGTTTTTTGCTTCCCTCTGCTGTCATCTCTTTAGAGGCATCCTGAAGTTACTTGACAGGACACAACCTCAAAAATCGACAGAGGTGTTTACTTAACGCAACTTTGATATTTTAATCTAAAACAACCTTTATTTCAAGGCTTTTTTTATCAATTTTTGGTTTTTTGTGTTTTTGAATTATTGTCAAACATACAAGGGATAAAATTGCCAGAATGGAAATAATCAGTCCAAGCCGGAGCCCCGGTGCCTTGTAGGTGAATTCGATGGAATGATGGCCTTTTTCCAGCGGAATCATGATAAAAGCATCATAAAATCCCTTGTATTCCGTTTTTTGTCCGTCTACAGTCACCGTCCAGCCTTTTTCGTAAGGAATTGAGGTGAACAAGGTAGTGAATTCTCCTTCTACGTCCACTTCTCCAACTACTCTTCCATCAGAGAATTCCGTAACGTTCAGTGGATTTTCCCCAAGGGAGGTCATGGTCTGATCCAACACCTCATAATCCATGGTTGCCGGAATGATTGTCAGCCGTCCGGCGTCTTTGTCCGGAGTGGAAATTTTCAGACGGTCATTTGCTTTATAATCGCCCAAATCCAGAACCATTTTATTTTCCAGGGATGTGAAATTCTTGGTGTCCAGCAGAATGTCGTCCTGGTAAATGTCTACTTTCAGATTGTCCAGCTTGTTATTAATATAAATCAGCTGGCGGCAGTCCTTCTCTATCTCCAGTTCGATCTCGCTTCCGTCCATACTTCTGCCGATTTCAAAAAGAGGCTCTAATCTCTTTGCCGCTTCAATATAATCGTTCTGGATGGTAAACGGATTGTCACCCTTTGGATTAAATTCCGCCTGCACCGTATCTTTTACCATAAAGCCTAAAGGCAGGGAGTATTTTGCCTGATACAGATACATTTCTTCATCGTCCCCGTAATAAGTGTACAGGGAATCGGAAAGGGCCGTATCCGACAATTTATAACGCACACCGAGCAAGGCGGAAGTTAACGGTGTATTTCCATAGTAGGAGAAGGAGTTGACTCCGTTCTGCATGCCAAAGCTTTCATAAATATCCGACAGGGATTTTAAAGTAACGGAAGAAAAGATGGATGCGGAACGGTACTGAGACCAGGCTCCGTCATTTTTCGTTCTTCTCTGCTGCTTTTCTACACGGTAGAAGTCTGTATCTTCTATGGAATCCAGCAATGCAGTTATTTTTTCATTATCGTCCACATAAGAAGGACGATCGGTTGTATTGTATCCGGTTGCATCTGCATTAATGGATACTTCCGCAATGGAAACGGCCAGAACCAAAAGGCTCATTCCTAAAGTAAATACCTTCTTGTAATTCTTGGTCCGCGCTTCCTTTTTCTTCTCCAATCCTTTTTTATACAGACAAAGGATAATCAGATAACCAACTAAAAATGCAGCGTTTAAGAAGGCGTTATTCATTGTGTACTTATCGCTGTAAAGCATCTGCAGGGCAAATACGGCTCCTATGGAAACTGCAAAGCAGATAATAATCTGTTTATATTCATACTGACGGATTTTCAGCAGCACTTCGTAGCATATGGTCAGAATCAGAAAAATGTAAATAAAGGACTGTCTTGCCGGAAGGGAATTTGGCAGATGGAATCCATGCCAGATATAAGACATTACGTTAAAGGAAAAGCTGAACCAGAAAAAGACGATCAGAATACTCTTTCCGATTCGTTTCGCCGGCTTGATCTTCTTATTCCAGCAATATAAAGGAACCAGAGCAAAGCATAAAACGGAACAGAAAATATTCGGAACATAGCCTTCACTGATCATGGTGATTTTTGAATTCATCATTCCATGAGCGAAAAGTTCCAAAAGATTAAAGTACGCGTTAAAGTTTGCCGGACAGCCGGAATTTGCAGAAGCCGTTCCAAATAAAGCCATAAAAGCAGGCAAAGCACATACCGCTCCAATGCATCCGCCGATAATGGAATAAACAGCAAAACGTCCCAGACTCCGCAATACTTTTCCAACGTTATTCAGCTTCGTTTCTGCTGCCAGCAGGTAGAGGAAATAAATCACGCTGTACATGCACATCATAATGGCGATGTAGTAATTGGATAATACGGAAAGGCCTAAGCATACGGTATATAAAAGGCATTTCCCTTTCTTTACCAGTCGTTCCAGTCCCAGCATCATCAGTGGCAGAAGAACCAGACAATCCAGCCACATCAAATTCCAGCTATAAGCGCACATATAACCGGACATGGCATAGAGAATACCGAAGCTTACGGAGAAAAGATTGTTCTTTTTGAATTTTTTTAACAGATAATAGGTAAAGGTTGCAGACATAAGTCCGGATTTCAGAATGATGAAACTGCTCATGATTTCCGGAATCAGGGTTGATGGGAAAAGGCCTACAATCCAGTTCAATGGCGAAGCAAGATAATATGCAAAAGTGCTCATGAAGTTGGAGCCCAGACCGATATTCCAGGTATATTCCAGACTTCCGCCAGATTTCAGAACGCTCTGGAACAGCTTCATGAACGGCGCATACTGATGATACATATCGCTTCTCAGATACATTTCATCGCCGAATGGGAAGATGCCTCTGGTAATGTACAGGCAAGATAAAATAACTATTGGCGCAAGAAACGCCAATAGTACCGCTTTATTTTTGATTATAAAATTCTTTACTTTCTCAATTGCCATGTATTACCGTCAGAAGCCTTATTCTTTTTCGTTGTCTTTGGACTCTTTTTCGTCCTCTATATTGGTCTCCTCCATAATGTAAAGAGGTCTGTTTTTCGATTCCATATATATTCTGCCGATGTATTCGCCCAAAATACCGATAGCAAGAATAATTACGCCGCCCATGAACAAAAGAACGACTAAAGTGGTTACATAACCAGGAACATCAATACCAAAAATCCAGGTCTGGATTAACGTAATCAAAATATAAACGAAAGCCAGAAAACATACAATGGCTCCGAACAAAGTTACTAAAGTTAAGGGAACCGTGCTGAAGGAAGTAATTCCGTCAGTTGCATATTTAAACAGCTTACCGAAGTTCCATTTGCTCTTTCCTTTGACTCTCTCCGGCTGCTCATAATCTATCCATTTTACCTTAAAGCCAACCCAGGCAAAGAGCCCTTTGGAAAAACGCTGGGTTTCGCAAAGCTTTAATATCGCATCTACAAAAGGACGGGACATGCACATATAATCCGTCGCACCCTTCTGCAGTTTCACGCTGGAAAGTTTGTTATTGAGTCCCACAAAAGCTCTGGAGAAGAAACCGGTTTTTCTCTTTGCTCCCGCTGCTCCATAACCTTCTTCCGATACTGCTTTCAGCATTTCCGGAATCAAGGCCGGCGGATGCTGCAGATCAGAATCCATTAAAATCGTGTAGTCACCAGAAGAAGCCTTCAGTCCTGCAAAAATAGCAGCTTCCTTACCGAAATTACGGGAAAAGGAAACATACTTAACGTTCGGATCCTTCGCTGCCAGTTCTTTTACGATGGAAAGAGTGTTATCGCTGCTGCCGTCATTAATAAAAATGAAATGGAAATCAAAGCCTTCGCATCCTGCGACAGCCTTTCTTGTTTCCTCGTAAAACATTACGAGTCCTTCTTCTTCATTGAAAACCGGTACGATAATATCTGTCTTTTTCATTTCACAGCCCTGTCATTTTAATCTTTTTCCAGTAACTTTTATCTACACCTAATTTATGATCTTTTGCAAAGTTAATGTAATACTCATTAAACTTCTCATTTTTTGCATTCATGAGAGTCTCATCATAATTTGCTGCAGACTCTTCTATCATTTTATCTTCCAGGCACTGGATAATATAGAATCCGTCCTTACTTTCTACGACTTCGCTTAACTCTCCGTCCAATAATGCAAAAGCTACCGATTCGAAATTGGTATTCATTTCTCCTCGGGACATTACTTTACCCATGACCGGTTCCAGGCCCACTTCCGTACAAATCGTCTCAAAAGAGCCCCCACTCTTGATTTGGTCGTAGATTTCTTTTGCTCCATTATAGCCAGACTTTACCGGAATAACGCAATAATTTACTTTAATTACTTTTGTAGACTCTTCCGTAATTGTTTCTTCCAGGCCTTTTGTTACATTTTTGAAAACCAGATCGTAAGTAGCTTTCTTTACATATAGGTCTCTTGCAGCTTCCAGATTTGTAGTATAAGTACTGCTATGGGAACAGGTCATTACTCGGTCATAGAGTTCCTCTGCGGCTTTTCCTGCAGCGTTTTTGTCTTCATCGGTCATATAGATGCCCAGCTTATCTGCCATGACAACCGCCGCGGTCCATTGGGTCAGTTCATCCATTACCGCTTCTTTTACATACTCTTCCACCGTTTCCGATCCAGCCTTCTTTGACCATACGGTTGGATCCTGATTGCTTCCTTCATAAAGATATTTCTGTTCCAGCAGAGCAAAAACAGCCTCTTCTTTTGAAAGGCTCACATCATCTACCGAAAGAAACTCCCCTTTATCCTTTACATTCAGCTTGATTTCGCTGCATCCAGTAAGAAGAAAAACAGCAAAAATAACAGTGCTGATCCGAAGAGCTGCCCTCCGCAAAAAAAATATTCTATAGTTTTTTCTTTTTCGTGTTGAAATCATTTCAATTTTATTGTATCATTTGCAAGTGCTTTTGCATAACCTATGCTACTGTAGCTCAGTCGGTATGAGCGCGTCATTGGTAATGACGAGGTCACCAGTTCGATTCTGGCCAGTAGCTCGAAAGCGGAATGAATGAAAGTTCATTTCGCTTTTTTCTTTCGAAAAATTATGAACTTGCTGAAAATATAGTTAACAATCATAACGATAATGCTTGTTATGATTTTCATAATCAAATCGTTTACGCCTAATTTATCTACAAAAATCCATAACAAAACCGATTCCAGTGCTAAGGTAATCAGACGTCCTGCTACAAACTCTCCGAATTCTCTTCCCAGAGTTTTTACGTCACGCTTTTTGCTTTCGAACACCCACAGCTTGTTGGTAATAAAAGCTACGATAACTGCCAGAATCCAGGCAATGGCATTGGAAATAACAACATCGAGATGAAATACGTGTCCGCACAAAACAAAAACAACGTAATTAACTACTGTCGTTACAAATCCGAAAAATACGTAAGTTATTATTTCTTTGTACTTAAGCCAGAGAGCCTTTATTTTGTCCATGGAAAAAATTATAACAAAACTATCTAAAATATCAATCCAATCAAAGCAACTATGCCAGCACAGACATACGCTAAAAGGCATTGTCCCACTACGATTCCCAGACTCCACTTCATTCCTAATTCCCGGCGGATGGATGCGATTGCAGCCACACAAGGGGTATAAAGTAAGCAGAATACCAGCAGTGCGAAAGCAGCCCATGGATGGATTGCGGCAATTACGCCTGTCATGCCTCCGTATAAAATGGATAATGTGGATACTACGCTTTCCTTCGCCATGAATCCGCTGATCAGGGCGGTTACGACCCTCCAATCGCCAAAGCCCAATGGCTTAAATATTGGAGAAATAAATCCTGCGATTACTGCCAGCATGGACTGGGAGGAATCTTTTACCAGCGTCAGATGGAAATCAAAAGTCTGAAGGAACCAGATAATAATAGTTGCAATCAGAATCACGGTGAAAGCTTTCTTTAAGAAGTCTTTCGTTTTATCCCACATTAAATGAATAACGTTCTTTGCACCCGGCAGGCGGTAATTCGGCAGTTCCATAACAAACGGTACCGCTTCGCCTTTAAAGGCAGTTCTTTTGGAAACTAAAGCGACGATTACGCCAACAAAAATTCCGATAAAGTACATGGCGACCATAATCAGCCACGCACATTTCGGGAAGAAGGCTTCTGCAAAGAAAGCGTATACCGGAAGCTTTGCAGAACAGCTCATAAACGGAGTCAGCATAATGGTCATTTTACGGTCACGCTCTGAGGAAAGGGTTCGGGTAGACATAACGCCTGGAACAGTACAGCCAAATCCGATCAGCATCGGAACAATACTCTTTCCGGAAAGACCGATCTTACGGAGCAGCTTATCCATAACGAAAGCCACCCGGGCCATATATCCGGTGTCCTCCAACAGAGACAGGAAAATAAATAATACGACAATAATCGGAACGAAGGACAGTACCGTTCCAACGCCCCGGAAGATTCCGTCAATAATCAGGGAATGTATGACCCCATTGACATTTCCCACCGTCATCAGATTATCCAGCAGATCGGTAAGGGACGTAATTCCCATCTGCAGCAGATTCTGTAGATTTCCGCCGATTACATTAAACGTCAGGAAGAAAACCAGCGCCATAATCAACACAAATAACGGAATAGAGGTCCATTTTCCAGTCAGTATTTTGTCCAGTTTCTGACTGAATTTATGTTCTTTGCTTTCTTTTGGTTTTACAACGCACTGTCTGCATAAATCGAAAATAAAGGCGAATCGCATGTCTGCAATAGCCGCAGCCCGGTCCAGACCTCTTTCTTCTTCCATCTGCACAATAATATGCTCTATCGTTTCTTTTTCATTCTGGGTCAGATTCAGAGCCTCCTCGATCAGATGGTCTCCTTCAATTAACTTGCTGGCAGCAAAGCGGACCGGTATATCAGCAGCTTCTGCATGATCCCAGATCAGATGCATGATGCCATGAATGCAACGGTGAACTGCGCCGCCATTTTTATCCGAACTACAGAAATCGGTTCTGCCCGGCTTCTCCTGATATTTCGCAACATGGATTGCATGATGAACTAGCTCATGGATGCCTTCATCTTTTGCTGCGGAAATCGGAACTACCGGAATTCCTAAAAGGTCCTCCATTTTGTTAACGTCAATCGTTCCTCCATTGGCTCTGACTTCATCCATCATGTTCAATGCCAGACAGATTGGAACTTCCAGTTCCATTAACTGCATAGTCAGATACAGATTTCGTTCAATATTGGTAGCATCTACAATGTTGATGATGCCTCTTGGATTTTCTTCCAGAATAAACTGTCTGGAAACAATTTCTTCATCACTATACGGAGAAAGGGAATAAATTCCCGGAAGGTCAGTTACTTCCGTTCCTGGATGCTCCTTGATTTCTCCGCCTTTTCGGTCAACGGTTACGCCTGGGAAATTTCCTACATGCTGGTTGGAGCCAGTCAGCTGATTAAACAACGTCGTTTTTCCGCAGTTCTGGTTTCCTGCCAGCGCAAAAGTCAGAAGAGTTCCCTTTGGAAGCTCTTCTCCATCGGTTTTTGTATGATATTTACCGCCTTCACCAAAGCCTGGATGGGCAGATTCTTTCAAAAGTTCCCTGTTGGTGGTGTCTCTGTGGGTGTGGGCATGATAAATTTCATGCTCCTCGTCTTCAGAAAAATATGGCTCTCCGATTTCTATTTTTTCTGCATCACTTAATCTTAAAGTCAGCTCGTATCCATGAATTCGGTATTCCGCCGGATCTCCCATAGGCGCATATTTTACCAGAGTAATTTCCGCCTCCGGAATTACTCCCATGTCCAGGAAATGCTGACGAAGAAATCCTTCGCCGCCAACCTTGGTAATAATGGCGCTTTGTCCGATTTTCAGATTTCGAAGGGTTCTGCCGTCGGTATTCTTATTAAATCCAGTCTTATTTTTCGTTCCCGTTTTTTCTGGAATATACACAGGACGTTCCTTTGGTAAAGCCTCTTCCTTCCTGTCGGGAAGAATTGCCGCCTTTGGTAAAGCCTCTTCCCTCCTATCGGGAAGAATGGCCGCCTTTAATGCATCCAAACCGGAGCACCCATTACAATTCTTATCTTTTTTACAATCGTTGCAATTCAATTTTGTTATCTCTCATTCTGTGCTTTTCCCTGCACGCTTTTTACTCTTCTTCTCGAAGATGAGATAAGCCGCACTCAATCATCAGCTCCACATGCTTATCATCCAGTGCGTAAATTACCTCTTTTCCTTCTTTTCTTCCCTTTACCAGTTTCGCATTTCTCAGAATACGAAGCTGATGGGAAACTGCAGAAATACTCATCTGGCAAGCTTCTGCAATATCTCCTACTTTCAGTTCTCCGAAAGTAAGACAGCTTAAAATTTTCGTCCGGGTGGAATCACCAAAAACCTTAAAAACCTCCGCCAGATCGTAAATGATTTCGTCCTTCGGAAGTTTGTTTTTGATTTCTTCTGCTATGGTTAAATACTGCTCTGCCATAGTCCTTCTTTCATCCTTTCCATAATTTGAATAATTGTTCCTTTGAACATTTGAATATTTGTTCAATTATTATGTCTTGATTTTACTCCTCTTTTCTCAAAAGTCAATGCTTATTATATGTTCGTTGATATGCTTGCTTTTGTATTTGCCAACTGTCCTGCCTATATACTTGGTTTTTCAAATCCATGGAGTATTTTCCCCTCATTTTTTCGCCCTAAGTCATGAATTCTGCCCAAATATTGGCTTATTTTTACTTTCATGGGGTATTTTGCCCTCATTTTTTCGCCCAAAGTCATGAATTTTGCCCAAATATTGGCTTATTTTTACTTTCATGGGGTATTTCTTCAGACTGTTTTACCCCGCAGATTTTAAAATATGCCTTTTTCTGTGCAGATTTTGATGTTTTTCTATTTTTGAAGGCAAAAATCTGCCCAAAAAATCCCTTTGGTGCATGTTTCTGGGCAAACATGCCGTTCAAAACTGCTGTTCATTATCCCGTCTAACATCAGTATGACTGTAGGTAGGGTTTAGCCTTTTTTTCGACAAAAAGAAGATTTATTTATCGGCACTGATATGAAAAACAGGTGGGATAATCCCACCTGTTTCAATGTAAAGAACAATTATTTAATTATGCTTTAATCTTAATCAGTAACTGGCCAGCTTTAACCGTATCGTTAACCTTAACCAGAACTTCCTCAACTGTACCATTCATTCTTGCAGTTACAGAAGTTTCCATCTTCATGGCCTCGATTACAGCCAGAATATCGTTTTCTTTTACAACATCACCGACTTTAACGTTAACCTTGGAAACTGCGCCTGGAATGGAAGCTCCAATTTCGCTCTTATCTGAAGGATCTGCCATTTCAACAGCTACGATGTTCTTAGAAGCGGTATTATCTTTAACCTTAACATCACGGAGAGAGCCGTTCAGTTCGAAGTGTACGGTACGGTATCCGTCTTCGTCCAGATCGCCCTTGCCCAGGTATTTGATTACCAGTGTCTTACCATCTTCAATGTTTACTTTATTGGTTTCACCAACAGCCAGACCATGGAAGAATACATGGCTTCCTAATCTGGTAATGTAGCCATACTCTTTTCTCTTCTTGTAGAAATCTTCTACAACCTTCGGGAACATTACCCAGCTTACCAAATCTCTGTCCGTAATCTGGTCTTCATCTTTAAATTCCTTCAGATGGTCATGAACGGATTCAAAATTGATAGGCTCTAACAGAT
>JAZUGA010000003.1:0-4843 GCA_045640945.1 Lachnospiraceae bacterium
ACAATCAATGCCTTGGGAAACGCTGCCCATTTTCAAAAGCCAATCACTGAACCGTTTTAAGCTGAATTTGTTGCTTGAGTAAATGCGGTGCTGGGAATATATGGAGTGCATCGTTAAATATCAGTTTGTAGAGATAATTGAATAATGAGATTATGGAAGCCGTCTGGAAAGTCAGGCGGCTTTTTTAGGAGGGAATTGCACTCTTTAATTATTATATAGTCAAGTATATAATGATTCCAAATTAGAAGAAGCAGATAATAAAACAACTTACATTGCCGGTATGCCTGGCAGGAATTTAATAAAGGGAGAATAAAATGAAAAAACTTTTAGTTGTATTGCTTTCAATAACTTTAATGGCTGTCCTTTTTTCCGGATGCGGGAAAAGTGATAATGTGGCTTCTGAAAGTAAAAGCTTGATTGAAGAAGCCACGGCCGGGGAGATGAGCCAGGTCAATACAGGCAGGCCTGCATTTTCAATAAGTGGGGGAGAGGCTCAGGAAGATGGTTACAGCGTTGTAATTCATTCTTATGATCAGAGCAGGAAACTTGAATTAATCCGGTTCTTCAGAGAGAATCTGGGATTAAATCTGGCTGACGCAAAAACGCTCGCCGAAGATTTACCGGCTTCCATTATTAATATTTCTGAAGACAGGGCTACCGAACTGGCAGAGCAGCTTCTGGAGTTTGACTGCGTAGTTGACATACTGGATCCCGAAGGAAATGTTACTTACGACAGTATTCAATCTATGATTGAAGATACCCTGAACTACGATATTATAATAAAAAGCGCCGGAACCTGTCCGACTGTCCAGTTTATCGCATATATTCGTGACCATTTAGATCTTGACCTAAAGGGAGCAAAAAACTTTTATGAAAACCTTCCGCAGACACTTTACTCCGGTATTACCGGCGCAGAACTGAGGGCCATTTTAAACGAATTAACTGAGTTGGGTATTGTAGCCACATTTACAGAGAACTGATTACCTGGTGATTTCCGTGATTGTATAGCCGCAGTCTTCACAGACTGCGGTTTTTTTACCGTCAGAACCTTCAGTCCATTCGCCGAATTTATGGAACAGTCTGAGTGCGGCTGTCATCCGTGAATAAGTTTTTATTGAAAGATTATCGTATTCATGAAAATGGGAAGATCCTTCACTGTGCTTCATCTCTTCGACAACATCTGCCCAGTCATACCATTTTCCCTCAGAAAAACTGATAAAACTTTCGCCATGGTTTATTATTCCGGTAGCATATATATCAGGATCCGATTCAGGATATTTTTCCATTACCAGCTGAAGGATTTCCTCGCTATTGTTTAGTCCATTGATAAATTCATAGAATTCTTTTCCGTTTGGATATGAAACCTTTTCTGTGGTAACTACTGCTATCCGGTCGCCTTCTTTCAGTCCGAAATTTGCTGAAAGAGGAATGCGGTGGTACCCGGCAAATTCAAAAGATTCTGTCCTGCTGTCTAAAAGTATTCCGTCTGTAGGGCTTGCAGAGTTTTTATCCAGAAGATAAACATCAAAGGTCACTTTCGTGCCGGACTCCCCCGTCATGGCGGAAACATATTCCAGAACGCAGTCTTCTTTCATGGTAAAAACATTGGCAGAGTAAACCGGACGTTCCATCAGAGAAGTGTTGCAGGTAAATACCGGCATGTAATCGTAGGCATTGATGGTTACAGTTTCAATGTCATCAGGATTAACCAAAAAATCGAAAGACTGGGCGCAGCATACAGATGCATCGTAATATGACAGATAGAAATATCCATCCAGCCCCCATTTTTTGCTCCAGCTGTTGCGTACTATCCAGGCTCCGTCTGCCGGTGGCTGATGGTCGCCTTCATAATCGGCCGCAGGGAAATTATCGTCCCAGCCAATTATCGTAGCAGCATGATTTGCTTCAGCATCCGGATCATCAGTATATTTTATCCAGGAAGCATCCGCACTATATGAAATGCTGACAGCCCTTCCGTTCAGCAATTCGCTTTTTATCGCAAGAGTTCCTTTTTCGTTATAGACATAATTTCCGTCCATGTCACGGCAGGAAGGTTCCGGAAGAATATTGCTGTTTTCCAGTTCGTAGCCACTTAGGAAGCGGTCCTCTTCTTCCAGCGACCAGTCTGCATCGATGGAAGAATCTCCGTCTTTTCCGACATATGGCTCAACTTCATCATTTACAGGTCCCACCCCGTCAGAGAAAGCAGTTGAGGCATAGATGGAATATCCGCCGTAACAATAGATCTCATTTGGATTATCAGAACCATTGTAAAGGCGTACGCCTTCCCCGTTCTGGTCAGGCACCAGTTCATTATCTTTTATGGTGCTGTTGGCAAACCACGCCAGATGTTTTTCGGACAGGTCCATGTCCCTGCCGTATTCCTCTCTGTACGTTTCCGTGGTCAGATTCATTTCTGAAAGAAGGCTAATTTCAGAAGCTGCAATTGTTGCAAAACTCCAGCAAGTCCCCCATATCCCCTGGCTGCGGATTTCCGGCACAACGCCCTGCTCCCACAGATCAAATTTCCCGGGGAAAGCTTTCCCGGATGCTTCCCAGTTATCGATTTTGTAATAGAAAGCTGCCGGTGATGTTGACGGTGAAAAATAATCCGGAAGCCGGTCCATGTTATTTAAAAGCTCCATAAACCCGTCATCCTGGCGCAAATCTTTTGCATTGGCCCCCATAGGGACAGTTTTCTCTCCGGCATCACTGCAGGAGACCAGACAGAAGCTTATACATGTTATTAATAATGAAGCGTACAGACGCTTAAGCTTTTTGGACATTTTATTCATAAAGATATACTATCAATTCTTTTTATTTAAATAAAGTTCATTTTAAACAGATGCATTTGACCAACTGAAGGGTGCGTGCTACACTTCAGATTTAGTTCGGAATGCAGGCAGAAAAGACAGAAAGAAATACAAGGAGTTTTTTAAATTATGGAAGAAATGAATAAGATATGTCCATGTTGTGGTGCATCGGTGGCTGCCGGGAAATTCTGCCCGGAATGCGGAGCACCGCTTTCTAAAGTATCCGAAGCTGTGCCTGTCTGGGCACAAAAGACGGAGCAAAATACAGATCAGAAGATTGGATTCATCCCGGCTCCAGATCTTATTATTCCCATTCCCGGCGGAGCAGGTGGTGAAACAAAGCAAGATGAGGCTTCAGAAGGCCCCCTGCCTGTCGATGATGCCGGCCTTACGGTTCTGGGAGATTTCTGCAAAAAGACTATGGCTACTGTGGGCGGAGACGGCTACGATGAGATAGTTCTGTATGAAAATGAAGCTGACGGCAGCTTTCAGATACATACATATTCAAAATATGTATATATGGAAAAAGAAAACCATCATTCCTTCAAGGCAAAGCCGGGAGCGTATGATGCGCTGCTAAGGCTCGTTGAAAAACTGCATCTGGATGAATATGAAGGCAAAAGAGGCTTTGGCCTTTGTGGCGGGATGTATATCTGTAAATATAAAAAAGACGGAGCCCTTCACAGGGTGACTACGGATAACTTCGGAACTGAAGGACCGGCGATTATCATACAGGTGGGTAATCTCATCGGCAGCTTCAAGGGAGAAGAAATCTTCAAATAATTCTCTGAATCGGTAGGACCGGAAAGTCTTAATTAATTGTATGGAGCGAGAAACTGTGCTTTGGGGGGTGCATACAGCGGTATCGTTTGCCACATTGATTGCTTGCATCGGAGAACCTTAAGAAAAAGAAAAGAGCATAATCTTTAAGAAAGGTCTTTAAGTAATTCTTAAGTCTTCTATGGCAGAATCGTAATCGATATACCATGGAAGGCGTTCTTGCTTGCCATGAGACCTGTAACAGATCAAATTCACGCAAAGAGCAACAAGAACCATGACAATTGGCATGCATTTCCTTTTGAAAAAAGACGCCATAAAACATAAATGGGCGTAATTTTCAAATTGCACTTGAAAATTACGTCTACTTGCATTAGCATAGATTTCGAAAGAAGGTGTTTTTATGATTCAAAGAACCATTTCAGATAAAATACAGAAAAGTGCAAATCAGGTGCCGGTCGTTACGGTGCTTGGCCCAAGACAGGCAGGAAAGACAACGCTGATGCGAGAGCTCTTTCCGGAGTACACTTACGTAAATCTGGAAGATAAGGCAACAAGAGAACTGGCTGAGACTGACTATATCGGCTTTTTTAAAAAATACCCGGAGCCGATGATAATCGACGAGGTTCAGCGTGTGCCCGAACTGCTTTCTGCAATTCAGGTGAGGGTGGATGAAGACAGAAGAAAAAACGGCAGATTTATTTTAACAGGAAGCCATCAGCCCAGATTGAGAGCTGCCGTGGCACAGTCCCTTGCAGGCAGAACAACAATTCATACTTTATTTCCCCTCAGCCTTGAAGAAATCAAAAAAAGCGGAAAATTGGAAGATATAGATGAGAATATCGTCAGAGGTTTTATGCCGGAACTGTATCTGGAGAATTCCAGAGAACCGGGTGAGTATTATGGAGATTATCTGGATACTTATATAGAAAAAGATCTGCGCCGGATGATTGCAGTAAAAGACCTCAATGCTTTTACAAGATTCCTGACGCTTTTGGCCGGAAGAGTCGGACAAGTTGTAAATTTGAGTAGCCTGTCCGGAGAGGTCGGAGTATCTTCCACTACTTTGAACGAATGGTTGTCTGTATTAGAAGCTTCGTATGTCGTCTTCAGACTTCAGCCCTATTTTTCCAACATCAGCAAGCGAATCGTAAAGTCTCCTAAAGTATATTTTGTAGAGCCGGGACTTGCTGCTTATCTGCTCGGAATTGAAACTCCGCGTCAGGCATCCAGGGATCCTCTCAGAGGAAATA
>JAZUGA010000004.1:0-5368 GCA_045640945.1 Lachnospiraceae bacterium
AAGGTTACTAGTGAATTTGACCAGGGCATGAGCAAACGAAGCGCGATTTATATTCCGTTTGCCCAGGCGGTTCCTTCCAAACCGGTCATTGATGCCAATGCCTGCTTGAAACTGAAAAGCGGAAAATGTGGTATTTGCGAAAAGGTTTGTCCGATTGGTGCCATCAACTACCAGGATGAAGAACGTTTCACTACGGAACAGTTCGGTGCCATTATTGTAGCTACCGGCTATGAACTGGTGAATTGGGAAGAAATGTATCCGGAATATGGCGGTGGAAAATACGAGGACGTTATTACCGGTCTTCAGTTTGAACGTTTGGTAAATGCTTCCGGTCCGACAGAGGGACATATTTTACGACCTTCCAACGGAAAAGAGCCGAAAGACGTGGTCATTATTAAATGCGTTGGCAGTCGTGATCCGAAGAAGGGAAAGAACTATTGCAGTCGTGCTTGTTGTATGGCCAGCGCAAAGCATGCTCATCAGATTTTAGATAAGATTCCAAATTCCAGAGTGTATGTGTTCTATATGGACGTAAGAACTCCGGGAAAGGGATATGAAGAGTTTTATGATAATACCAGGAAAGACGGAGCCCAGTATATCCGGGGCCGTGTTTCCAAGATTTATAAAGAAGGCAGTAAGCTGATTGTAAAAGGGGAAGATTCCTTATTGGCAAAACCAGTAACAGTAGAAGCGGATCTGGTAATCTTAGCGACTGCTATGGAGCCTGCTTCCGGTGCGTATGAATTAGCTGGAAAGTTAGGAATTGCTGTGGATGGTGACAACTGGATTACTGAGGCTCATCCAAAGCTTCGTCCGGTAGAAACCCAGACCAACGGTATTTACTTATGTGGAACCTGTCAGGGCCCGAAGGATATTCCAGATACTGTAGCCCAGGCCAGTGCGGCAGCAGTGAAAGTTGCGGCTCTGTTCAGCCATGATGAGATGGAAACCTCTCCGATGGTTTCTAGCGTAGATCCAGACAAATGCTCTGGTTGTGGTTTCTGTGTAGATCTTTGCCCATATAAGGCCATTTCTTTAGTGGAATATGCTGGCAGAGACAATGGAAGAAAAGTAACTAAGACCGTAGCGAAAGTAAATGAAGGTTTATGCCAGGGCTGTGGATGCTGTAATGCTATCTGCAGAACCGGTTGTATTGACCTGAAAGGATTTACCAACGAGCAAATCTTAAAGGAGGTGGATGCCCTGTGTCTGTAAAGAAAGATAGCAGCTGGGAACCGGTGATTTTGGCTTTTTGCTGTAACTGGTGTACCTATACGGGAGCAGATACCGCTGGATTAAACCGAATGAAATATCCAGAAAACGTTCGCGTTATAAGAGTTCCTTGCTCCTCCCGAGTAAATCCACAGTTTATTTTACGCGCTTTCCAAAAAGGCGCCGATGGCGTATTAGTATGCGGCTGTCATCCGGGAGATTGCCATTATGCTACCGGAAATTACTATACCAGAAGACGGTTCATGTTAATGCAACGGCTTTTGGAATATAACGGAATTGATCCGAAACGGTTTCAGGCGAAATGGATCAGCGGAAGCGAAGCAGCGAAGTTCCGTGATACGGTAATTAAAGTCAGCGCAGAAATCAAAGCATTAGGACCGAATACCAAGTTTGCCGAAGGCTATTATGCACAAAACGAAGGAGGGAATGAATCATGGGTAATTTAACCAAAGAACAGATTCAGGACAGGATTCGTGAAGAAGCCAAGAAGGCTTTGGCAACGGGAGAAGTTAGTTGCGTTGTTGGATGGACGAAGACTCGTTTTCCAGACAAAACGAAACCGTTTTTCGTTTATACGGACACAGAATGCGACCTTTTGGTATGGAATGAATACTGTATTAACAGTACAGCAAAATATGCTTTAGATGACCGCTATCCGGAAAAGAAAATCGGCCTGATTACCAGAGGCTGCGATAGTAGAGCCTTAAACCGTATGCTGAAGGATAATCAGTTAAAACGGGAGAATCTTTACATTATCGGTGTTGTCTGTGATGGAAAAGAAAATCCAGTATGTGACGGCTGTCAGCATAAGAATCCGTTAACCTATGATGTGTTGATCGGAGAGCCGGTAGAAGAAACCATCAATGAGAAACGATTTGCAGAAGTAGAAGCTTTTGAGAAGCTTTCTGCAGATGAAAAATATGAATATTGGGCAAAACAGTACGATAAATGTATTCACTGTTATGCTTGCAGAAATGCATGCCCGGCATGTAACTGTGTGGAATGTTATGCGGACCAATACCGTGTAGGATGGCAAGGAAAGGCTGCAGATCGGGAACAGAACCAGGTCTATGGCCTGACCAGAGTCTTTCATGTGGGCGACCGTTGTATCGAGTGCGGTGAGTGTGAACGGGTTTGTCCGATGCATCTTCCAATTATGCGTCAGACAAAGAAAATGTTAAAAGATATTAATGACCTGTTTGGCAACTATGAGTGTGGCCTTCCAGATGATTCCAAGCCGGTATTAGGCGAGTATAAACTGGAAGATCCGGACGAGTTCATGTAGGAGGTGACGTAATGTATTTAGAAAAAAAAGATTTAGAAAAAGCATTACAGACCTTAAGCCAGAAGGCCGTCGTATTCGCTCCGATTCTGGAGACCATAGAAGATAAAGTTTCCGGTGCAAAAACCGTAGAAAAGAAATTTATGCCATATTTTGATGGGGCAGAAGTTGCTTTGGAAGGCTTTAATACGGTGAAGCCTCCGAAGGACGTACTGTTTCCGAATGTGGAGAAAATGTACAAGTATAAAACCGGCACAGGAGCTTATATTAAGGAGCTGCTTCCGGAAGATTCCCAGAAGATTATTTTTGGAATTCGTCCTTGCGATATGCGTAGTATTGATTCCATGGATAAAGTATTTCTGACCAAGGATTATGTGGATTCTTATTATGCAAAACGCCGGGAAAACGTAACCATTGTTGCTTTCGGCTGTCTGGAACCCTCTAGAACTTGTTTCTGTGACAGTATGGGCTTAGACCCGAATCAAGCGCCAACAGCGGATTTGATGATGAATGTGGCAGCAGATTCTGAATTTACGACCTGCAGCGATTGTGGAACGAAAGTTCTAACGGATGACGGAAAGTACATTCTGACCCCTCAGACGGAAAAAGGAAAAGCTCTTTTAGAGCAGTTAAAAGAACTTTTAACGGATGGTGGAGAAAGCTATCAAGATACCAAATGCTCCCTTCGGATTGTGAAAGCAGAGAATCTGGATGAGAAATTATCGAAAATGTTCGACCATCCAATTTGGGAGAAAGTGACGAAAGGCTGCATTGGCTGCGGAACTTGCACTTTTGTATGTCCGACCTGTTATTGCTTTGATATTGACAATGAAAATCATGGAGCAGAAGGCTGCAAATACCGTTGCTGGGACAGCTGTATGTTCTCGGATTATACCCGAATGGCTGGTGGAGCCAACCCGAGACCGACCAAAAAGGAGCGCTTAAGAAACCGCTATCTGCATAAATTAGAATTCTTTAATGAAAGATACGGCGAAACGTTATGTGTGGGCTGCGGAAGATGTATCGAGAGCTGTCCGGCTCATCTGGATATTTCCGATTTTATTGAAAAAGCAAGTCTTGTGGAAATTGATGCTAGCGATTACAGCGAAGCGGATTATATGGAAGGGAGGAAATAATTATGGCCATTGATCATGAATGTTCTTGCAATAAGAACCCCTTAGTACCTTCCCTTTGTCAGGTAATCGATGTAAAGCAGGAAACGGGGGATGTTCAGACCTATACCATTCAGACCATGGATGGAAAGAAACCGTTTTCCCCATTACCAGGACAGCTGGCCATGGTCAGCCTGTTAGGCGTGGGAGTGGCGATGTTTTCTATTACCGCTCAGGGCGAAGACTATATCCAATGTGCCATTAAGCGCACCGGCCTTTTAACGGAAGCCTTCCACGAAATGCTGCCAGGACAGGTCATCGGCGTAAGAGGACCTTATGGAAATTCTTTCCCAGTGGATGACATCAAAGGAAAGGACCTTCTGTTCATCGGCGGAGGAATTGGAATCGCTCCGGTCCGTTCCTTAATCCGTTATTGTCTGGAACATCGAAGCGAGTATGGACATATGGATATTCTCTATGGTGCCCGTTCAAAGAGTGATATCTGTTTTAAAGAAGACTGTTTGGAAAACTGGAGTAAGGAGCCAGATACCAGCGTATATATTACGACAGATATTTCTACGGAAGATTGGGACGGACATGTAGGCTTCGTACCTTCCTACCTGGAAGAATTAGGTTTTCAGCCAGAAGGGAAGAAAGTTATTCTTTGCGGACCTCCGATTATGATTAAATTATGCAGCGAAAGTCTGATTAAGATGGGATTTGCAAAAGAAGACGTAATTACGACTCTGGAAATGAGAATGAAATGTGGCATCGGAAAATGTGGAAGATGCAATATCGGAAGCAAGTACGTATGCTTAGATGGACCTGTTTTTACACTGGCGGAATTAGACGAACTGCCGGATGAAAAATAAATAAAAATATGAAAAGTAATGTGGTATAATACCATTGATAAACCCAAGGAGGATTCAAATGAAAGCATTATCTAAATTAGCTTTATTAGCAGGCGCAGCTTATGGTGGATATTATCTGTATAAGAAATATGTAAAACAGCCACAGGTACAAGAAGATTTTGATGATCTGGCTGATTCCGGCTTTGATTATGACGACGACGCAGCAAAAGAAGAAAGCTTTGCTGACAAGATTAAAGCAGCAGCTAGCAGACAGTTAGACAGAATTAAATAATAAAAAAGTGAAAACTATAAAGTATTGGTTTTTAAACGCAAGGTCGGTATCGCTCCCACAGAGTTTGATGCCGGCGCTTGTTGCGGCTTTTTTAGCAACGAAGTATTCAGACTTTAGATGGTATTTAGCTCTCCTGGCAATGATCGGGGTGGCTTTTGCTCATTTAAGTCTGAATTTATTTGATGACTATTTTGATTATAAAAATGCACAGCAGGGAGACCGCGGCGCCTTAGAACGGGAAGGGTTCCGGGCTAGAACAGTGAAATGTCCGGATCTTCAGAATGGAACGGTAACGCCGAAACAATGGCTTCTTGCTTGCATTATTTTTGGCTTGATCGCTTGTGCCTTTGGCCTTCCGATTCTGATTATCCGCGGCATTAGAATCTTATTTATCGTATTAGCGGTAGCTGTCATCGGTCTTTTTTATTCCGCACCGCCTTTAAAATTAGGCTATCACGGTCTGGGCGAAATCATTATTGGCCTTATTTTTGGACCAGCCTTAGGAATTGGTATGAGCATTGCTTCTGCAGGAGAATTCCATGCTTCGGAAGTTTTTGTATCTTCCGCAATTGGCATTCTTGTAATTAATATTCTGTAT
>JAZUGA010000005.1:0-1652 GCA_045640945.1 Lachnospiraceae bacterium
ATGTAATTACGGTAGGCTTTTCTATGCCGGGATGCTTAACCTTTGAGCAGGCTATGGACTGCTGTGAAAATGTTTCTCCTCATGAACTGGCAAAAGTGGCAGCAGAGGTTGAGGTAAATGATGTAGTAAATATGCAGTATACCTCTGGCACCACGGGTTTTCCGAAGGGAGTTATGCTGACTCACTATAATGTAATCAATAACGGAAAATGCATTGGCGACCGTCTGGGACTTTCCACGGCGGACCGCATGATGATTCAGGTGCGGATGTTCCATTGCTTCGGAATGGTTCTTTCCATGACCGCTTCCATGACCCATGGAACCACCCTGTGTCCGCTGCCGTATTTCTCTGCTAAGAGTTCTCTGGCCTGCATTAATCAGGAGAAGATTACCTGCTTTAACGGTGTTCCGACCATGTTTATTGCAATGTTTAATCATCCGGATTACCGAAAGACCGATTTCTCCCATATGCGTACGGGAATTATGGCTGGAGCCGGATGTCCTCCGGAACTCATGCGCCGTGCGGCAAGAGACGACGAAATGCATATGACCGGTATTGTTTCGGTTTATGGACAGACCGAGTCCGCTCCTGGAAATACCATGTCTTCCTGGACCGATCCGTTGGATAAGAGATGTGATACGGTTGGCAACGCCTTCCCACATATTCAGTGTAAGATTATCGACCCGGAGACGGGAGAAATTCTTCCGCCAGGCCAGAACGGAGAGTTCTGCTCCAGAGGTTATAACACCATGAAGGGCTATTACAAAATGCCAGATGCTACTGCGGCAGCAATCGATGCGGACGGATGGCTTCACTCCGGCGACCTGGCATGCTGTGACGAGAATGGATACTACAAAATCACCGGTCGTCTGAAAGACATGATCATCCGCGGCGGTGAGAATATTTATCCAAAGGAAATCGAGGAGTTTATTTATACCCACCCAGACGTTCAGGACGTTCAGGTCATCGGTGTTCCGGACAAGAAATACGGCGAAGAAGTTATGGCCTGCGTCATTGCAAAAGAGGGAACGGGACTGAATGCCGATATTCTCCGGGAGTATATCGTGGACCGTCTGGCCCGCCATAAAGTGCCGAGATATATCGAAATGGTGGATGAATTCCCAATGAATGCAGCGGGAAAAGTTTTGAAATACAAGATGAGAGAAGATGCAGCGAAAAGGCTTGGTCTTTGAAAATAAAAAATCACGCGGGAGAAAATCCCTAAAATAAGTGGAGGTAATCGTATGGAAATTAGAATTGAAAAGAACCCGAATCCGGCTCAGAAACCTACAGACGAAAGCAAGCTTGGTTTTGGCAGAGTATTTACAGACCACATGTTTGTCATGGATTGGTACAAAGGAAAAGGCTGGGAAGATGCCAGAATTATTCCTTTTGGAAATCTCAGCGTGCACCCGGCATCTACAGTTTTTCATTATGCCGTTGAAATTTTTGAAGGCCTGAAGGCTTATCGTGCAGCAAATGGAAGCATCCGTTTGTTCCGCCCGATTGAAAACGCAAGACGTATGAACAACTCTGCAATCCGTATGGCAATGCCTACGATTCCGGAAGAAGATATTGTTCAGGCAATCGAAACCTTAGTAACCATCGACAAAGACTGGGTTCCTCATGAAGATGGAACAAGCCTTTACATC
>JAZUGA010000006.1:0-6581 GCA_045640945.1 Lachnospiraceae bacterium
CCACAAAGTTTTCCACAAAACCATAGTTGTATTTTGTCATTTATCATATATAGTATAGGTGTGGAATCTTCAGCGATTCTTACGAATTCGACCCGAATGGAGTATCAAGGGGAGTAAATTATTATGAGCAATATTACGAAAATTCACATCTTAGGCGACTCCGTCATCCGCGGAGTCATTAACGAAACCGGTCGCTACGGCTATCGCAAGGACAGCAAATTCAGCTGGCTTTCCGACATGGGCTATGAAGTAAAAAACAATTCCCACATCGGCGCGACGGTTTATAAGGGCGTATCCATTATGGAGAAGGTGATCGATTCTTTGGATGAGAACACCTTAGTGATTTTTGGCTACGGAGGAAACGATGCGGACTACAACTGGGACAAAGTTGCAGAAAATCCGGACGACCCAAATCTGGAAGCCAATGTTCCTATGGAGACATTTCTGACTTTATACAAAAAGCTGATTACGGACGCCCGTAGCAAAGGTTGTAAAGTGGCAATCTTCAACATGGCGCCAATCGATGCAGAGAAATATTACCGTACCCTCTGCCAGAACCGGAATGCAGAAGCCATTATGAAATGGCTGGGGGATGTAAACATGCTGTTCCGTTGGCACGAATATTACGATTTCGCCCTGGAGAAAATGGCCCGGGAAATGGACGTTCCGATAATCGACATCCGCACCCCGTTCCTGACCCATCATGATTTTAAAGACTTATACGGCCTGGACGGAATTCATCCGACGGAAGCTGGTTATGCAATTATAGATGCTGCTTTCAAAGAGCAGATTGGAAATATTTTAGAGTAGAAAAATCGCGCCGCACGAAAGCGGCGCTTTTTTATTTCAAATCTTCCATCTCGAATACTTATACAGACTCTGGTTCATTTTTCTTATGGGCCGGAGAAAAACATAATTTGTGACTATTCTGCTTTGCCATAAATTCTAAAACATAATAGCCAATACCCAGTTCAATAAAATCATTTCCTGTAATAGTATCCATTTCCATAATTTCATAGATTTTCTCCATCCGATACAGGAAAGTATTACGATGGATATTTAATATTTCCGCTGCTTGTTTGGAATTTCCCATGCTCTGAATATAGCAATAGAGGGTATTTACAAACTCGGTATTATGTTCATGATCATATTTAATCAGTGCATCCAAGCCCGAAGGAATCAGATCCGATAGTGGCATATTTTTAAATGCACTGGTCACCATTTTATATATTTTCAGATTTTCCTGGAAATAGATTACTTCATCCGGCATAATGACCGGGCCAATACTGATGGCATCTAATGCCCTTTGATGATTGGTCCATAATTCGTCTACATCTGTAAACCACGGGCTGATGCCTACTCTCAAACTGTTTTTTGAAGAGAACAAACGCAAATCCAAAAGGATTCGTCCCATTCGATTTTTATTGTCCATATTCAAAAAAATCACTATGTAATCCCGTACCGTAGTACAAAGGCCATTCTGCCCAATCACTGCCCGAAGCTGTCTTGCAAGAATTACCGTTCTTGGTTTTGCATCATAAGGTGCCACTTCTTGGGCAGTATCCAGTACCAACACTCGCAAATAGTTTTTAATTGGATAACCCAAAGACGTAAAACGAGCTGCAGCACCAGAACCAAAAGTACCAAACTCATCCGTCAATGCTCTTACCAGCGCATACTCATAAATCGGTTTTCCGGAATCTCCTAAAACACGACTGCCAACTTCCAGAATTTCCATCCCTTTTGCGGCACTTCGAATGGTTTCCAAATCGGTTTCTGATATCTTTACCCGGTCTTCCACCAGCATGATATAAGAAACGGATACGTTCGACTGCATAATTGGCACAAGATAAAACCGAATCTGTTTTTTTGGTAATATCAGAATTTCTCCTTTATTTGCCTTTTCTACCGCTTCAGGAGAGTGGGTGTAATCTACAAATTCATAAGATGCCGCCGTTGGGGAGCATAAATTAATAATATCTGGAGAATCTGTATCCATTAAAGAAATTCCTGCTACACGGAAATTAAAGTCTAAAACAAAAACCGGATTGCTGCACACCTCACTAGTCAAAGAACAGATTTTTTCTATGGAAGCATCATGAAGCACAGACAACAACCGTATTGGAAAAACAGACTCTGCGTAATCATAGGTCGTTGTTTCTGCTAACTCCTGTACTTCCTTTTCACTTAGTGGAAAAGTTGTAAACAGAACATTATGACCTTTCAGTTCTTCCGGAAAATGAATGTTGGTAGCATGAAAGCATAGAATATTCTGCGGAAGTTTCCCAGAAAGATGAGAGGATAGATTTTTCCAGTCATCTATATATAGAATATCTTCCCTATAGTTCTTCTTTCCATAACGAATTTTCTCAATTCCACAGATTTTGTCGTGTTGCAAATCTTCCACATACAGCCGAGTCTTTCCATCAAATAGACCAGATTCTTTTAACTGATAACGAAGGGATTTTAAAGAAGTTTCCATACTTTTTACCTTTTTATTTTATGAACGAAAGAGCCGGAAGAAAGAACCTCTTTCTCCCGGTCTCATCTTAATATGTAATTTGTCTGCGGGCAATTAAATTTTCCCTGCATTTTTATGGATATCGAAATTATTCTACTTTTCCGGAGAGACAAGCTTTCCATACTCTTTATAAGGAGCCAGCAGGTCTTTAATTACATCTTTATCCTTCAGTGCCGCGTAGTCTTCGGACTGAGAATAGTTAATATGCTTAAAGTGTAGCATTCCGCCGTAAGGGGTGTAGCGGGAATGAGTTACACTATAATCATCCCAGACAATAACATTTTCACCAAACCGATGCTCAAACTTGCCATGAGAATCGCAGATGGAACAAGAAACCGTCATATCCGGATGAAGTTCGATCAGTTTCAGTCCACAGCATGGACACATACCCATCATCTTGGCAGGGCTTGGAAGCGGAACATTCGGAGCTGCCATAACCGATAAAGCACCATCCTTAACCATAGCACCCACTTTCGCAGCACGACCTAAAGATCTTCTATCCGCAAGAATTCCATCGCCTAACAATGGCACATTGGTGAACTGCTCTCTTGCCATAACTGGGCCATGGTTACTATACATATTTTCCATATGGGTCAACGGATAGGTCGCGCTTAATACCTGATCGTCAAAAGCAGAAACCATAACGCCTGTGGAGATTGGCATCTTTCCATGGAATCTTGGAGCACCATGACCAAATCTCTGACAAATAGAAACGATTCTTCCATAAGTAAATCCGTTAATAGCATCTACAGACCAGATCAAGCCAGCCGATTCATTAATACGATCAATCAGCCAGAATAAATCGTCCTTTAAGATACATTCGTCCTCTTTGCCTTCATAGCGAGCCATACATTTGCATACAAGACAACCAATACAGAAGTGAATATTTACATCGAAAATATTAATCAATGCACCTGCAAATTTTCCGTCTGCTGTTGCTGCCTGCAAAGCTTTTCTTGCCAAAAGTTCGGAAGTTCCGCCCTTTTGACCTGCATAAATTGCCAGAATTCTTGGTTTTTCTACGGCTGGAGTTTCGCCAGGAACAATAAATGGAAATTCTGGCACTTCTTCCTTTGGAGCATCTTTTGGAGCATGAGCTTTTGCAAAAGCTGCAACATATTGTTCATCAAATTCCGGATGAAGCCGATTGTGAGCAACACTATCATCATCCCATACATAGGTCATGTTGCCACCATGGTATTCTACCCTTCCTCTGGCACCACATACAGCGCAGCGGAACTGTCCGTTGGCGAATGGAATTGGATCCATTTCTACAACGGCCTGACGGCAAACCGGACACGACTCCAGATCTACATAAAGGTCATCATTATATTCCATCGGATTCAGTTTCAAGATTCTGGTCTTAACATCCGGTACATCATAACCATTCATCTTATTAATAAGACGTTTTGCCATAAGACGGGCACGATCCATATGAATTGGCTGGTCCGCAATATAGCCTTTTCCACGAATCCAATCTGCATAAAACTGATCCACTAAAATCAATCCTGGGCAGGCACGGAACAAAGCTTCATACTGCATAGGTAAGCTAAAGTCTACGGTGTCAGAACCACCAACGCAGATTAATCCTACGTATTTTGGATTCTTACGGCATGCTTCTGCAAAGTCCTTTCCAATACCCATAGCACGATTCAGCATAGTAATAACTTCCGATGTTGGAATATAGCAAAAACATGGATCAGAAAACACGATTGCATCAGCCCAAAGCATCTGTTCCTTCAACCAGATAAAATCATCCTGAATTGGGCATGCACCATTTCCGCCAGCGGCTGCATCTTTTAAGCATTCCATACAGCCGTTACATTCTGTAATTTTTAAATTTCTAAGTCTGGTAATGCGGACCTCCACATTTGCCAGTTTTTCACATTCCATCAGCGTTTCTCTTAAGGTAATTTCTGCATTTCCCATAACGCGTCCAGATGTAATTCCCAATATTTTAAAAGTCTTACCCTCCATATTTCCTCCTTTTTTAACCTGGGACGTTTTCAATTCTCTTGGGTCTTATTTAACCCGTTCTCCTTCAAGTTCATATATTCCAGTTGGGGTATCTGCCTTGCCAGTAATACGATCACCATCAATCGTTGCTTTAATGGTCATGCCAAACTGCTGGCACGGAGTTGCGAAATATACAGTAAATTCAATATTATTTCCATCAATTTTTCCTTCTCGGAATGGACTGTCCAACCAGAAAAATGTTGGAAACATACGGCCTTTCAACATATCCTCATCCTCATAAAGAATCAGATCGCCATAGGCACGAAGAATCGGCCACTCTTCTCCTATCTTATTTGTTAACGAGCATCTATATGTTCCGGATATCATTCTATTTTCCTCCTTCCCATGTTGATGTGGTTACTTCCACAAGAATTCCATTGTTGTCTTTTACGTATACAGCAGCACTATTTTCGGAATAGCGGTTGAAGACTACGATTTCAACATCGTCAAACTGCTTAACATATTCCATCCATCCTTTTAAGTCCTGAATTTCAAAATTTATGTGCTTTACACCCAATGTAAATTCAAAATCAACCAGGCTGAAAGGTTCTGCGTTCTGTACTTCATAAACTTCCAGATTGAAATCTCCCAGTTTCAGCCAGCGCATTTTGGGAAAAACTCCTCCGCCAAAAGGATTCTTTCCCCCTTTGTTGTTGCTTGGAATTTCTTCAAAACCAAATACTCTGTGGTACCATTCATAAGTTTCTTCATAACTATTTACGTGAATTCCTGCATGTTGAATTCGGATTCCAAATTGTTCTCTCGGATTCATTCCCATACCTCCTCCTATTGATTTATGTTCTGCAGTTTTCTTAAATTATAATTTTTCCATTCTTTCTGGTCATCGGAATTGCTTACATTAATTGTGATAATTCTCAATCTTTTTTTGTAAAACATCACAATGGGAAAAGACGCCTTTCCTAGTATTTCCTTCGTGCAGATTGTAAATCACCTATTTTTAAAGCATTTTTAGGATTATTTCTATTTCTTTATTCCTTTGATTTCTACCAATACATTGTGTGGATTCACAATGTCGACATAGAATATATGCATTTCATTGTAAAGAATAATAATGAATTTCTTCTTAAAAGAACGTATAATCAACTTAAATAAATAGGGTTTTAATGAATTCATTGTTGCGAATATTTTTGCGAAGTGGATTTATTTTGACATTACGAAAGGAGAAAACAATGGCAGTACCTTTTTACGCAAAATCCCCGGAGAATCAAGGCTACATTAAAAACATGGAAGTCATCGCTTATGACGACCTGGATGGCGGCTCGATTTTCCAGCCACAGCTTTGGCGCACCGATGACGGAAAGTACTATCTTTACGGCACCATGGGTCAGGCAATTGGAATTCTTGAAGTTACAGACCCTGCTCATCCTAGATTTATCAAGAGATTTCAAACAATCGACCACGACAAATTCCCTCGCTCCAGCAACCCGAAATGTCAGGTTGCAGACGGCCTGTTAATTACCGGCATGTGCTCCGGCGGCGGCCCATATGTTCCGGGCATGCCTCCAAAGACGGACCTTCCGGCAGAACAGTGCAAGCAGGGCGTTCATATTTACAGCATTAAAGACGATCCGGAAAATCCAGAGTTCTTGGCTTACTGGGACTGTGGCGTTCCAAACTCCAACGGAGTTCACCGCTTCATGTACAACGGTGGTCGCTATGTGCATCTTTCCTGCGAGCAGCGCGGCTTCGAAGGCTTAATCTATGTCATTCTCGATATTGAAGATCCAACCAACCCAAAGGTTGCCGGCAGATGGTGGGCTCCTCATCAGTTCGCTGACGGTTTCATCGGAAGACATGACTTCAATCCGAATGCTCCACATATTCCGGAATTCATGCACACTGGCTGGCTCCATTACCCAATGGTAAGAGACGGCCTTGCATTTTTAGCGCATGATGGCGACGGTATGTGGGTTCTGAACATTGAAGACCCTACCCGCCCATACGTTATCGGCCAGCTTCCATTAGGACCTTTCGCAAGCTGGTACGGCGGCGCTTCCACTCATACTTGCCTGCCTCTGCCAGG
>JAZUGA010000007.1:0-2406 GCA_045640945.1 Lachnospiraceae bacterium
ATGAACTATACATGGTAGTATTTCCGGGACGGCAGAAATGTCGTATTTTTTTTATTTCGCTGAAGTGAAAAGGTAACTTCCAGTGTCAAAGGAAGCGGAGAAGGACTGGAAGTTACTCATACAGAAGGCGAGGATTCTCAAAAAAAGAGTGACAAAACTAGAAATTAATGATACAATCTGACAGCAGCAGATACCAAAGCGGCGATTTGACGAAAAGAAGGTCACGCCGGTGGGAGCGGAAGTAAGTGCCAATATATGGGAGAGGACGACTTACTTCCACATGTAGGGGAGCAGAATATGGAATTATGAAGAGACCCTCCCATCTGACGGTACCTGCTGCTTTGCTTATAAAAAAACAGTTATTTTACGTTAGCCATACGGCGATAATAGGTGGCCAGACAAACACCCATAAGTTCAGCGATTTCTTTAGGAGATTTTCCTTCATTGGAAAGGCGTATCACTTCATCCATGGAGATAGCAGAAGCTTTCGGTTTCCGTCCTCGTGAATGATTATGGGAAGACATAGAACGAATATCATGTGTTGTAGAGCAGTCTGAACCAGACATATCATCCGAAGGTAATTGGTCGCTGCTTGTCGCTGCAGTGGTAACGATATCATCATGATCCGATTCATTGACAGAATGTGTTTTGCTTTCCTGCTCCGCACGATGCTCAAGAAGCCAGTTCTTTAGCAGGTAAGGCTTGAGGATAAGTGCATTTGTGGGAATCTTCCGAATTCCAAACGATACCAGTTTTTCGTACAAATCCGGGTACATGAATTCAACAATATCCAGAGGACACTTGCCACCAAACTTTTCGACGGGAATAGAATTCACATGGCTGAGTACGAGATTAAGAGCATCCTGGTTAATCAATCCCAAAGCGTTGAGATCCGTTTGTTTGGGAAGAATATAGCGCAGTTCGATATGGTTGTTTTCCAGTGTACCCTTCTGACAGGATTGCATCGGATCACAATAGAATAGTCTGGTACGACGTGTTCCATCGCTGTCATTTTCTATTTTCTCAGCAGCAGTAAACTCAGGACCACGATCGGTCAGAAGAACGGAAACATGCTTCCTGAACAATTCAGATCCAATAACAGATTCCAGTTTATCAACACCACTTTTCATGGATACTGCTGTTTTTTCATCCTGTCGAAGAGCAAAAAGCAGACCAATACCAACGAACTTAAAAGTCTGAATGAAAGGTCCATTGCTTTCGTCATTATACACCGTATCCATTTGAGTAACGAGCGCGTCAGGATTTTCTTCCATGTAGACCTTGTAGTCCTTGAAACTGCGTCCAATCAGGAAATGACGATCCTCACGCTTCTTGTAGATGGTTGTCCTTTTTTTTGAAATCTTTCTACCGGTCTGGCGACGCAAATCCATCGGTCCGATATCTACCAACCCATAAAAAACACCGTTTTCCAAATAGGTATACATCGTCTTTTCACAAATCCCTAAATCCGGATAAGCCTGAATAATTGCATACGGTGAAAGACCTTGATCAAGAAGGGGCTTAATCTTATCACCAAGTTCCTTCGCTTCACTCGTTGTAATGTTGAACCCAGTTCTGGCGTCAGCCAGAGTTAATTCATATTCGTTCTGAGCATACACCGCATCATAATCTATTTTGTCAAAGCGACAGAATTGACGTTTGCTACATCCGTTACAAGCTCCGGGAGAGCGATCCCGCCGTTTACATTTGAATGCTATATAATCCGGGCAGGTTGCTGTGCAGACACGATTATGAATACATTTTTTGTAATTTGCACATTCCCGTGGCAGTGAACTTTTGTGTGTGGTTCTGCGATGGAGCTTGATTTCTTTTCCAACCGTGGAGTTATCTTTACCGATGGTTCTTGCAATGGCTGTCTTTGTTGATCCGTTTCGTATTCCAATTTCAATGATTGTCCTTTCTTCCAGTGTGAGGTGCACGTTAGCGTTATCTGATTTCATATTGACCTTCCTCTCTCTTTGCGGAAGGCAGCGTCAGATGGACTCTCATTATACGATATGTAAGTCTTTTTTCCACTTTCTTTTTCTGGAATCTCCTGTACGAGTGAATTCCATTCTTGCCGCCTGACACTGGAAGTTAACTTTTCACTTCAGCTTTTTTCTTTGTCATATGTTCTTTTTTTGTTTTCCTTGCCAAAATCGTTTCTTTTTCGTATAATAGGGTGGGTTTTTATAAAAAACCCCGATCTGATGACCGCAACGGCGTCTCATTTCGCTCCGCGTCTTCTCCTGCCGACTTGGGCAGGGGATGGCGGAGCTTACTCTTTTTTAAGAAGAAGAGGATACTTCAATGACACTACAATCCTCTCTTTCTAACCGTCTCGATCTGGCTATTCATCTCTATGAAAAAGGTTTTCTGATTACCGATCATCTTCCTTATGCCACA
>JAZUGA010000008.1:0-1905 GCA_045640945.1 Lachnospiraceae bacterium
TACTTCTGTGCAGCTTCCGGAATGTCGGAATGGCAAACCCATGCAACCTGGCCCTCTGCATCTTCTACGATACCATCCATGATTTCATGGATTCTGCGGATGGTCTTCTTCAGTCCACGAACCTTTTCCTGAACGATCAGATGGCCTTCCAGATCCAGATTCAGGATTGGACAGATGTTCAGCGCTTCGCCTAAGATAGCGCCCAGCTTGCTGACACGGCCGCTGCGGTATAAATACTTCAGCTCATCGGTTGTGTACCAGGTGTTAATGTTGCCTTTATGTTCTTCCACCCAGTCGATGCACTCTTCGATGGTCTTTCCTTCGTCTCTCATTCTTGCAGATTCCATGGCAAGCATGCCGTAACCGGTAGAGCAAAGCGTGGAATCGATCATGCGAACGTCAGCCTCTGGCAGATCTTCCTTAATCAGCTCTGCTGCCTGACATCCGTTATTGAAAGTTCCGGAAACGCCGCTGCCTAAACAGATATGGATAATTGGAAGATGATATTCCTTAACCAGTGGAGCCCAGAAATCAACAAACTGCATTGCATTCAGCTGGCTGGTCTTTGGAGCAGCTCCTTCTCTCATTTTGTCATAGAAGATATGGCAGTCTTCATGCTTCATTGTGTCAGTAACAAGTTCGCCATTTAATTCGTACTGTAACGGAATTGGGAAAATTTCATATTCGTTTAATAATTCGATTGGCAGATCACAGCCCGAATCCGTACAAACAATAAATTTCTTTTCCATTTCGAATTTATCCTCCTGATAATTCTTTATATTCTGATGCGGATGAACGCATCTATTTTCCAGTTTCTTCCCCTCTATTTGTAACGGAGTATATCACTAGTTTGTGTTTTTTTCATTAATTTTTGTCGCAAAAGCGCCACCCTCCCAAAGGAGGAAAGAATACTTTTCAATCCGTCGAACCGAGGCGGAAGTTTCGCACAAAGCTTAATGTCACTTTTCGATTCCTTCGCCATTGAACTCCGGAATGAAGCTTTCGCCGACGGCGTCCCCCTCCTGAATCATGCAGTTGGTTACACCTAAATCAATGGCAAAGTCTACGATTTCCTCATACTCCTCGCTGCTCACGGTCTGGTTCAGTTCCGGAAGGTCATATGTTTCCATCGGTGTGTACTGGCTCATGACAGAAATCCAGATGCGGTCTCCATAGGTTTCATACAGGTATTGAAGAACCGCCTTGCTGTCGGAAACATTTCCCGGCGTAACCAGATGGCGGACGCAGACGCCCTTTGTCATCAGTCCCTCTTCTTCGAATTCCTCTAAGGCTTTTTCCGAAGTATCGAAGGTCATGTCTCCTGCTGCCTTTACCATCTGGGCCAGAGCCTCTTTTGCACGCTCCGGATAATCCGCTGCCTTAAAATACCGCTGAGCGATGTTGCTGTCCAAGGTCTTAAAGTCCGGCAGATAAATGTCCACCAGGCCCTCTAACATTTTCAAAGTGTCCGCGTACTCATAGCCAGAGCTGTTCCAGATGACCGGAAGATTCAGGCCCTCTTTCTTTGCACGATCAATCGCCTTCGCGATGATTGGCGTGAAATGAGTTCCCGTCACCAGATTGATGTTCAGGGCTCCTTTTTCTTTTAATTCAAAAAAGATTTCCGAAAGCCGTTCGAAAGAAATCTCCTTTCCCGTTCCTTCTCTGGAAATCTGCTTGTTCTGACAGTATATGCATTGCAAGGAGCAGCCGGAAAAAAACACAGCTCCGCTGCCACTTTGGCCCGACAAAAAAGGCTCTTCATAAAAATGAAGGGCCGCTCTTGCTGCTTTTACTTCAGACCCGCTTTTGCAAAAGCCCTCGCCCTTTGTTCTGTCTGCGTTACAGCGACTCGGGCACAGTCTACAGTTAATGAAATCATTGAATTCCGTCATAATCGAATAT
>JAZUGA010000009.1:0-1527 GCA_045640945.1 Lachnospiraceae bacterium
CCGTACCAGAAATCAGTTCGGATGAACTATATGGTGCATGACCTACCGTCTCAAAAGCGGTATTCTCGCCGTTGTGGTTGATTTCCAGAGAAGCGTGGCAATCAAATTCCTTGCACATATCTGCAAAACGAGCCAGTTCACGGATACCATCGTCGGAGCTTAAGTCCAGCTGATAAGCTTCGTCTTTACATTCCGTAATGTCGATGGAAGAGTTACCTACATACAGAGTACAAACACCGCCCCTGGCGAACATACGGAACCAGTCAATGAACTCATACGTAATCTTGCCGTCAGGACTTGCCAGGTTTGGTGATGGTGGCGCCAGAGTGATTCTGTTCTTGAAATCGATTCCACGAATTTTAATTGGTGAAAAAACATGTGAATATTTAGAACCCATTTTTACCTCCTATATTTCAGCAGGAAAACCGGACCTTTTCGGGCCCGGTTTCTTACAATTTTTTATAATCTTCCGATGTCTAAAGCAACTGTTTTCGCAGATGCATTTGCTTCGGAAATGTTTCCAGGAATTACGCAATCGCCAACTGCAGTAAATCTGCCGCCGCAGTCATAAAGAGCCATAGCCTCTTCGGTTAAGGATTTCTGACCTAAAGCGCAAACAACCGTATCTGCCGGGAAGAATTTCTCGCCATCTTTTGTTTCCGCCCATACACCGCCAGCTTCTACTTTAACAACTTTTGCAGAGAAGTTTGGAACGATGCCGTTATCTGCCAATACTACTTCTACAGACTGAACGCCGATTGGGTTTGGACCCATGTTCATTCTTGGAGCCATTTCAAGTACTTCTACCTTCTTTCCTAAAGAATTCAGGTAAATCGCCAGTTCCATGCCAACAAGACCGCCGCCCATAATAACTACATTCTCGCCTGCCATATCTGGATTTGGATAAATTTCTTCTGCGAAGTATACGTTTTCTCCATCGATTCCAGGAATTGCAGGTTTTACAGGTCTTGCGCCTAAAGCTGCAATGACAACGTCTGCATTAATTTCTTTCGCATACTCTGGAGTTACTTCTGTATTTAAACGAACATCGATGCCGGCTTTTCCGATTTTGCCAATCTGCTGGTCGATGTATTCTTTTAAGTGTTTCTTGAACGGAACATTTTCTTCACAACGGATGTGTCCGCCTAAAGCCTCATCCTTTTCACAAAGAACTACTTCATGTCCGTTTTCTGCTGCAGTTAAAGCAACCTGCATGCCGGCAATACCGCCACCTACTACTAAAACTTTCTTCTTATCTGCAGGCTTGGTGATGCGGGCAAATTCACGTTCTCTGTTGGCAACTGGATTTAATGCACACCAGAAATGACCTTTCTGCATTCCGCTGGAGAAACAAGCATTGCAACGCATGCAACGAACGATTTCGTCCTCTCTTCCGTCTCTTGCCTTATATGGAATGTCCGGGTCGCAGGTAAGTCCACGGCCAACTTCTACGATGTCAGCTTTTCCGGAAGCAATAATGTCTTCCATCATTGCTGGATCGGTAAGCGCACCAACGGTAGAAATATA
>JAZUGA010000010.1:0-1627 GCA_045640945.1 Lachnospiraceae bacterium
TTCTTTATCGGCGGGGGGAGTTCCGGCGGTGGTGGCGGCGGCTTCTCCGGTGGCGGTGGCGGCGGCTTCTCCGGTGGTGGCGGAGGCCATTCCGGCGGTGGTGGAGGCCACAGATTCTAAAAATAAATTAACAAGGACGGAAAAATGGAAAATAAAGCAACTTACAGTAAAGCAAAGATTGCATGGATGATTTTCGCCATCGTTTTCTGTGGACTGGTTCAGGGGTTTGGAACCTTTAAACTCATTCCAATGCAGGATGCAATCCAGAATTATTTCAACATTGACGCAGGCGCATACGGAATTCTTTCCACATCCCAGAACTGGATGATGATTGCATTCTCCGTACCAATGGGCTATCTGATCCGTAAAATCTCCAGTAAATGGAGCATGAGCATTGGTTACGTTTTAGCGATTCTCGGTGTTATTATTCAGATTACCACCAAAAGCTTCCCTCTTTTCGTTATCGGAAGACTGATTGAGGGCGGCGGTTTCGGCTTCGTTCAGCTGGGAAACGGCAGTCTGATTCTGAATCTGGTAGAAGAAAACCGAAAGGGCTTCTGGAGCTGCGTTATGGTAGTTTGCACCGTGCTTCCGCAGGTAGTTACCACAAAAGTCGGCTCTCTGTTAGTAATTAATACGGGACTTTCCTTCCAGAATGTATTCGCACTGATCGGCGCCCTTCAGGTACTGGCCCTTATTATCTGGCTCATTATTATTCCGATTTCCCTGCGCGCTTATGGTGTAGAAAGCTCGGTAAAACCGACAAAGGAACAGACTCGAAGAGTTTACCGGAATCCAGACGTTTGGCTGACCTCTCTGGCTTTCATTTCCTTCAATGCAGCAACTATCGTTTTCTCAAACTATGTAGTTAAATTAATGACATGGAAGGGCATGGACCCAGGCGACGCAGCTACCACCTACAGCTATGCGGCAGTTATCGGCGTAGCAGCCATGCTGTTCTTCGGATGGCTTTCTGATAAGCTTCATACAAAGAAGAAAATCGTTATTGCGTCACTGTTTACCTGTGCCGTATCTTTCGTTTTACTGCGCTATCTGCCGAACAATATGATGTGGATCTACGTTATCGTATTCGGTGTTTCCAGAAGCGTTACCGGTCTGACCAATGGTGCGGCAGCAGACCTGGCAGAGGTTCCAAGCGATGTTCCAATCGTAAGCTCCGTAAGAAATACCATCATGCAGCTGGGCTCTGTTATCATGGGCGTTATTTTAGGCTTCGTTATCCAGTATGCAGGATATACTTGTGCAGTATTTATTATCATCGGAGAACTGATTGTTTCCATCGTTCTGTGGCTGCTCGTTAAACGAGTTAAGTAGAGCGCGACAGCTCCTTTAGTTTTCATAAAAATAAGGCGGTCTTTCGACCGCCTTTTCTTATTGCATTATTTTGAGAACCTAAATTACAAAGCAAGTAAGTTCCTGCTTGCCGCTGCCTTACAGAGCAAGTAAGTTCTGGATAGCCTCTACATAAATCTCAACCTGTTTCTGCATATGGTCGATTTCCATGCACTCGTTTGGCTCATGGATATGAGTAATGGAGCCTGGGAATTCGCAGCCGAAAGCGATGATGCCAGGGATTGCTTTTGCATAAGTGCCACCGCCGATAACC
>JAZUGA010000011.1:0-1761 GCA_045640945.1 Lachnospiraceae bacterium
ATTGTTACCCAGCTGAAGGAAATGGGCAGCAGCGCCGATTGGGACAGAGAACGCTTTACTATGGACAAAGGCGTTTCTGATGCAGTTCTGGAAGTTTTCGTAAAGATGTACGAAAAAGGCTGGATTTACAAAGGAACGAAAATTATTAACTGGTGTCCAAAATGCCAGACTTCTGTAAGTGATGCTGAAGTAGAGCATAAAGATACCGCCGGAAAATTCTGGCACATAAATTATCCGATTAAAGGTGAAGACCGATTTATTGAAATCGCAACCACACGTCCGGAGACTATGTTGGGCGATACCGCTGTTGTCGTTCATCCGGACGACCCAAGATATCAGAGCTATATTGGAAAAACCTGCATCCTTCCTTTAGTTGGAAGAGAACTTCCAATTATTGCGGATTCTTATATTGACCTGGAAGTTGGAACGGGTGCCATGAAGGTTACTCCGGCTCATGATCCGAACGACTTCGAATTAGGTAAAAAATATGGTCTGGAAGAAATCTGTGTATTTACCGATGACGGCCATATTAATGAAAAAGGCGGAAAATACTGTGGCCTGACCACCGATGAGGCCAGAGTTAAAATTGTTGCAGAATTAGAAGAATTAGGACTGTTAGTAAAAACCATCGATCATGAGCATGCCGTAGGTTACCATGACCGTTGCGGTACCATCATCGAGCCTATGATTAAAGAACAGTGGTTCGTTAAGATGGATGAGCTGATCCAACCTGCCATAAAAGCAGTTGACGAAGGCGAAGTAAAACTGATTCCGGGAAGAATGAGCAAGCTGTACCATAACTGGACCGATAACATCCGTGACTGGTGTATTTCCAGACAGCTGTGGTGGGGCCATCGAATTCCTGCTTATTACTGTGAAGAATGTGGCGAGATGGTAGTTGCCAAAGAACAGCCGGAGAAATGTCCAAAGTGTGGTTGTACTCATTTCCATCAGGATGAGGACTGCTTAGATACCTGGTTCTCCTCTGCATTGTGGCCGTTTTCAACTTTGGGCTGGCCAGAAAAGACCAAAGATTTAGAGTACTTCTATCCAACAGACCTGCTGATTACCGGTTACGATATTATCTTCTTCTGGGTAATCCGTATGATCTTCTCCGGATATGAGCAGATGGGAAAAGAGCCGTTTAAAGCTGTTTTATTCACTGGTCTGGTAAGAGATGACCAGGGCCGTAAGATGAGTAAATCTTTAGGAAACGGAATTGATCCTCTGGAAGTTATTGACCAGTACGGAGCGGATGCTCTCAGATTCACTTTAGCTACAGGCAACTCTCCAGGAAACGACATGCGTTTCTATTATGAGAGAGTAGAAGCAAACCGTAACTTTGCAAATAAAATCTGGAATGCTTCCCGTTTCATCATGATGAACATGCCGGAAACCGGCGTGAAGAAAGTATCTGCAGATAAGCTGACAGACGCGGATAAATGGATTCTTTCCAAAGCAAACAAGCTGACAAAACTGGTTACCGAAAACTTAGATAAATACGAAATCGGTATGGCAGCAGATAAGCTGTACGAATTTATCTGGGAAGAACTTTGTGACTGGTATATTGAAATGGTTAAACCAAGACTTTACGGCGAAGATCTTGAAAGCAAGAATGCAGCACTTTACACACTGCAGACAGTTCTCATGACTTCTCTGAAGCTTCTTCACCCATATATGCCATTCGTTACAGAAGAGATTTACTGTACTTTACAGCCTCTTTGCAGCGACATTTATCCGGAAGAATCCATCATGATTTCC
>JAZUGA010000012.1:0-12019 GCA_045640945.1 Lachnospiraceae bacterium
AGCCCGGTAAGGACCATCTACCAAATAGACATTTCCGAAGAGATAATCGAAATGCCGGAAGATGTGGCCTGGCTGAAGGAAAAAGATAACGGTTTTCCACCGAAGATGATTAAGATTCGGATAACCGGAAACGGCTTTTTATATAACATGGTCCGGATCATCGCGGGAACCTTAGAAAAGACCGGAATGGGCATCTTCCCGCCGGAACATGTAAAGGAAATTTTAGACAGCTGTGACCGCAGCCAGTCTTCCCCGAAAGCGGCGGCATGCGGCCTGTCGTTATTAGATATTGAATATAAGGCTTTTTCTTGATAAATAGCTAAAAATATGATAAAATTCAAATTTGCGTGAGAACCCTTAAGGAGGATTTTAAAAATGAATGTTAAAGTTGAAAAATTAGAGAAGAATTTAGCAAATATTACCGTTGAGCTGGATGCTGAATTAGTTGAGAAAGCTATTACAAAGGCTTATATCAAAGTTAAAAATCAGATTTCCATGCCAGGTTTCCGTAAAGGCAAAGTTCCTCAGAAGATGATCGAGAAACAGTACGGCGTAGAAGTATTCTACGAGGACGCTTCTGAATTCCTGATTCAGGATTCTTATGAGGCAGCTTATGACGAAGCTATTAAAGAAATCGAAATCGTTTCCCAGCCTAAGATCGAAGACTTCACAATCAATCGTGGAGAAAACTTCGTATATGTAGCTCAGGTTGCAGTTAAACCGGAAGTTACTCTTGGCGAGTACAAAGGAATTGAATATACAGCAGCTGATCTTACTGTAACAGAAGACGAAATTAATGAAGAAATCGAAAAGACCAGAGAAATGAACAGCCGCAGCACTCCTATTACTGACAGACCTGCAAAAGAAGGCGATATCTGTGACATCGACTTTGACGGTTTTGTTGATGGAAAAGAATTCCAGGGAGGAAAGGCAGAAGGTTATATCATCACTCTTGGATCCCATACTTTTGTTGATACATTCGAAGATCAGATTATTGGCCACAGCATTGGCGATGAATTTGATGTAAACATTACATTCCCTGAGGATTACGCAGAAGAACTGAAAGGCAAAGATGCTTTATTCAAAGTTAAATTAAACGAGATTAAGAGCAAAGAACTTCCAGAAATTGATGACGAATTCGCATCAGAAGTATCTGAATTCGATACATTAGAAGAATACAAAGCAGAAATCGAAAAGAATATCAAAGAAAGAAAGACCCTTGAAAACAAGAGCCTGGCTGAAAAAGAAATTCTGAAGAAGATCGTTGAAAACAGCGAAATGGATATTCCGGATCTTATGCTGGATGCACAGGTTGACCAGAGCGTTCGTGATTTCGCTACAAGAATGGAAAGCAATGGAATCACTATTGATCAGTATCTGAACTTAGTTGGCCAGACTCCTGATCAGTTCTTAGCAGACATCCGTCCGGTAGCCCTGAACCAGATCAAAGAAAGATTAACTCTTGAAGCTATCGCAAAAGCAGAGAACATCGAAGCAACCGATGAAATGGTTGAAGAAGAACTGAACAAGATGGCTGAAGTTTATAAGATGGACCTTGGAAAATTCAAAGAGTTCCTTACCGACAAGGAAAGAGATGAATTAAAGAAAGACATCGCAGTAGGCAAGGCAGCAGATCTCATTTACGAAAGCGGTATTGCAGTTGAAGCAAAACCTGAGGAGGAAGCTCCGGAAGAAGTAAAAGAAGAGGCTGAGGCAAAGCCGGAAGAAGAGTAAAACAGATGAAACGAAAGGCCGGCTACATAGTCGGCCTTTGTTGATGAAAGAACTTTGCATAGGCAGAGAGTATGACAGGAGGTAATTATGAGTTTAGTTCCAACAGTAATCGAATCTACAAGCAGAGGCGAAAGAGCCTATGATATTTACTCCAGATTATTAAAAGAAAGAATCGTATTTCTCGGAGAAGAAGTAAACGATGTATCAGCAAGCCTTGTTGTTGCTCAGCTCCTTTTCTTAGAGAGCGAAGACCCGAATAAAGACATCCATTTTTACATTAACAGCCCTGGCGGCGTTATTACTGCAGGTATGGCTATTTATGACACCATGCAGTACTTAAAATGTGATGTTTCCACAACCTGTATCGGTATGGCAGCCAGCATGGGCGCATTCCTCTTAGCAGGCGGTGCAAAAGGAAAGAGATTTGCTCTTCCAAACGCTGAAATCATGATTCATCAGCCTTCCGGCGGAGCTCAGGGACAGGCTACCGATATTAAGATTACAGCGGAACATATTCTGAAAATCCGTGACCGTATGAATAAGATTCTTGCTGAAAATACCGGAAAACCAGTGGAACAGGTAGCATTAGATACCGAACGTGACAATTGGCTGACAGCGGAAGAAGCAAAAGAATATGGCATTATTGACGCTGTTATCACGAATCACGAGGGCTGATCATGGCAGGTAAAAAAAGCGACAATTACACCATGCCGAGATGCTCTTTCTGCCATCGCACCGCGGAGGAAATCGGAGAAAATCTGATTGCCGGACCGGACAATGTGTTTATTTGTCCGGACTGCGTTATCCGCTGTGTGGAAATGTTTGGCCTGGATTTCTTTGATATGGAAGAACAGCCAAAGAAAAAGAAAGGTAAAAAGAAAGACCTGGGCATCGAACTGCGTAAGCCGAAGGAAATCAAAGAGTTTCTGGACGAGTATGTTGTCGGACAGGAAGAAGCTAAAAAGGTTCTGGCAGTTCAGGTATATAACCATTACAAGAGAGTCCTTTCTCAGGACACTCTGAACGTAGAACTGCAGAAGAGCAACATTCTTATGCTGGGTCCTACCGGCTCCGGAAAAACTTTCCTTGCCCAGACCTTAGCAAAGATTCTGAATGTTCCGTTCGCGATTGCGGATGCGACTACTTTGACCGAAGCTGGTTATGTAGGCGAGGACGTAGAAAATATTCTGCTGAAACTGATTCAGGCAGCAGATTACGATATTGACAAGGCGGAATACGGAATCATTTATATCGACGAAATCGATAAGATTACCAAGAAAAGTGAGAACGTATCCATTACCAGAGACGTTTCCGGCGAAGGTGTTCAGCAGGCGCTGCTGAAAATCTTAGAAGGAACGGACGCTTCCGTACCTCCACAGGGTGGAAGAAAGCATCCGGGACAGGAAATGCTTCATATCAACACTACCAACATCCTCTTTATCTGCGGCGGCGCTTTTGCTGGTCTGGAAAAGATCGTAGAAGGCAGAGTGGATAAGAAGGGCATGGGCTTCGGTGCAGACGTTTCTACCGGTTCTTCCGAAGAACTGGATACTCTGTTCCGTCAGGTTATGCCTCAGGACTTAGTGAAATACGGTATCATTCCGGAAATGGTTGGCCGTGTTCCAGTAGTCGTTTCCTTAAATTCCCTTACGGAGCAGGATCTGGTCCGTATTCTGAAGGAACCGAAAAATGCCCTGCTCAAACAGTACAAAGCTTTATTTAAGCTGGATCATGTAGACCTGGAATTTAAGCCGGATGCGATTAAAGCTATTGCAAAGAAAGCTTTCGAGAGAAACATCGGAGCCAGAGGCTTAAGAAGCATTATGGAAGATACGATGATGGATATCATGTACGAAATTCCTTCCGACGAGTCCATTAAAAAGTTTGTTGTTACTGCCGATATGGTCAAATAAAAATTATTGCTACAGAATTTGACAATAGTGGTAGAATAGAAGTAGTTAACAATTGTCTGACGTGCAAAACGTCAAAATGAATATAAAAGATTGGAGCGATTATTATGAAACTGATTATTTTGGGTGGTTTTTTAGGTTCAGGTAAAACCAGTGTCCTGATCCCATTGGCAAAAGAAATGGTTGAAAGCTGCGGCGGCGCAGATGGCTCAACAAAAGTTGCTATTATCGAAAACGAAATCGGACAGGTAGGCGTTGATACTGCTTTTACAGAGGGATCCGGCCTTTATACAACAGAACTTTTTAACGGTTGCGTATGCTGCTCCATAGCTTCCAGCCTTATGGATTCTCTTTGCAAGATGGAAGAGACTATGCATCCGGAATTCGTTATTCTTGAGACAACCGGTCTTGCTCGTCCTTTCGACGTAGCAACACAGCTTTGGGACTACTATGATGAAAACCTCAACATTACTTTAATTACGGTTATTGATGCAAGCAGATGGCTTCGTATCCGTAAAGTTGCAGGCGCATTAGTAGAAGAGCAGATTGACCATGCAAACTATATCTTACTGAACAAAATCGACGCTGCTGACGCTGCTACAACAGACGAAGTAGAGAACGCAGTGAAAGAGCTTTGCGATGCAAAAATCTACAGAATTTCCACTACAAGCAATCCAGAAGGAACTGCAAAAGCTTGCAAGGAAATGATTACCGAAGTTAACAGCTGGGAATAATTAACCGTTAATGTCAGATTTATCTGTGGAGGAAAAAATGAGCGAGAAAGAATTATTAGATGAGAATATAGAGCACGATGAAGATTGTGAGTGCGGTTGCCACGACCACGAGCACGAGCATCATCATGAACATGAACATCATCATGACCATGAGCATGAACATCATCACCACCATGATCACGATGACGATTGCGATTGCCACGACCATGAGCACCATCATCACCACCACCATGATCACGATGATGACTGCGATTGCCACGACCATGAGCACCATCATCATCACCATCATGACCACGATGATGACTGCGACTGTGGCTGCCACGACCATGACCATGAAGACCATGACCACGGCCATACCTATGAAGTTGCCGGCTACAGCATTTTAGAAACCCATACCCATGAGGGCGCAACCATCTGCTCTTTCGAAAAAGATGTTAAGAAAGATCTGGAAGTTACAAAGGTTGCTATGGAAGAATCCATTAAAGAACTGGTTGACTGGTTAGACAGCATCGGAGCTTTAATCGGACATGTAAAAGGCTATATTAAAGAAGCTGGCCCTATCACAACCTTCTCGACAACAGGAAGCACTCTGAATATTGAAGAGCATGAAGCTGCTGGCGCAGCAGTTGGTTTCGCAAGCATCGTATTCGGACCATCTGAGGAAGAATTAAAAGATAAAGTCGTAGAAATATTCGAAAGACTGTAATCGGATGAGGCCTGTATGCTCCGGAGTCTTTCCACTTCAATAATGAATATGTAGGGCAAAAAATATATTCACATAAATAAATCCCTTCATTGAAGAAAAATGATTTTCCTTCAATGGAGGGTTTTTCTGTGTCTTGTTGAGAAAGTGGAGACATGTACGGTTCACAAAGCATGATCCGGCGAAAAAGCCAAGACATGTACGGATATATCAAGAAATAATAGTACACATCTCAACTTTTTCATCGCTGATACAAAAAGAGAAGTACGTTAATGTACTTCTCGAAATATCGGAATTATTAAAACAGATTTTTATGAAGGCTCATCGGTCGCAGCAATGAGCTCTTCAATCAGTGCCCATACCTCGTCACGGCCTTGCTTTGTTTCCGAAGAGAACGGAATCATACGGATGTCGGTACCGATTCCTAAACCTTCCCGAATCAGCTTCAGCTGTCTTGGAATCTGGTTGCGGCTGATTTTATCAACCTTTGTAGCGATAATGATCGGCTGGTATCCATTATAGATAATCCAGTCGTACATTTCCTTATCATGGGCTTTTGCACCGTTGCGGATGTCGATGAGCAGGAAAACCGATTTCAGTCGTTTGGAGGTTCGGAGATACTTCTCAATCAGCGCGCCCCATTTGGCCTGGGATTCTTTTGAAACCTTGGCAAAGCCATAACCCGGCAAATCTACAAAGTACAGCTCTTTATTAATGTTGTAAAAATTAATGGTCTGGGTTTTGCCCGGTTGGCTGGAAGTGCGGGCTAAGGATTTCCGGTTCATCATTGCATTGATCAGAGAAGATTTTCCAACATTGGATTTTCCTGCAAATGCAATTTCCGGAAGAGCAGTGACCGGAAGCTTGCTGGTAGGTCCTAATACAATTTCAAGTTCAACATTTTTGATAACCATTTTTCACCTACTGGAGCAGAGCATTCATGATCTGCGCATATAATTCTTCTGAGTAGCCACGCCAGTTGCTGCAGATTTTTGCAGCTTCTTCTTCGCTTGGCACAGCTATGTTAATTTCATAAAGCAGGGACTTGCCTTCCATAACCTGGCAATGGGCAACATAGTCGCCGTTGGTATGCTTATAATAATCGGCCTGGGTACCTACTTCGTTCTTCAGAGCATATTTGTTATTCTCCAGGTACAGGTTGATATCTTCTAAAGCTCCCTTTGGAATCTGATTCTTAAAGAAAGTCAGAGATTCGTAACCTTCCGGAGTGATGCTGTAGTAAGAGGTGTTCCGGATGGTTACCTTCTCAACAAAACCAGACTCAACCAGATCGGAAATCGTACGTTGAATCGTAAAATAATCTGTATATTCGTTGGAAATAAAGAAACCGGACAGCTGCGCATTGGTCAGCTGGGAATCCAGTTTGTTCAACATATACAGGATCATCAGTTTATAGATTGTGCTTGATTCCGTAACCATAAAAACCTCAAAGACGCCCGTTATTACTACATTTTTTCAGGTGTCGTGCCCGTATAGATTATCATATTAGTATTGCTTTTTCAAATTGTTTTGTTTATAATACGCCCGTGAAGAAATCTAACATTCTAAATACATTCGATTTTATTCCCTAGTTTTATTGTGAAAAGAGTTTTTTCGAAAGGATTTTTTATTATATGAAAGTACAGCGAGAGCAGCTTGAAACTCTGCCGATGGCTCAATTGCGTGAAATTGCAAAAGCCAACGACATTAAGAAAATCAGTGCGCTGAAAAAAGCGGAGCTTATTGACGCTATTCTTCAGATGTCTGAGGAAAAACAGAGAGAAGAAGAAACCGGTATTACCAAAGAAGAAGAACAGAAATTGGATTCCGGCAAAGTTGCAGACGGAATTTTAGAGGTCCTTCCAGATGGATATGGATTCATCCGCTGCGAGAACTATCTGCCGGGAGAAAATGATGTTTATGTTTCTCCTTCCCAGATTAAGCGTTTTGGTCTGAAAACCGGCGATATTCTGAAAGGAAAAGTCCGTGTAAAAACCCAGAATGAAAAGTTCGGAGCACTCCTGCATCTGGACCGAATCAATGGTGTATTGCCGAGCGAAGCTGCCAACAGAAGAAATTTTGAAGACCTGACACCGATCTTCCCAGAGGAAAGACTGAGCTTGGAGACTTCCGAAAAGAATGTAGCCATGAGAATTTTTGACCTGGTTTCTCCAATCGGAAAAGGCCAGAGAGGTATGATCGTTTCTCCTCCAAAGGCTGGAAAAACCACGCTCCTGAAGGGCGTAGCCCATTCCATCCAGCAGAATAATCCGGAAGTACATATCTTAATTCTTCTGATTGATGAAAGACCGGAAGAAGTTACGGATATTAAAGAAGCCATTGTCGGCGATAATGTAGAAGTTATTTATTCTACCTTCGATGAACTGCCAGAGCATCATAAGCGAGTATCCGAGATGGTAATCGAAAGAGCAAAACGACTGGTAGAGCATGGGGAAGACGTTATCATCTTATTGGATAGTATTACCCGATTGGCCAGAGCTTATAACCTTTTAGTTCCGCCAAGCGGCAGAACCTTATCCGGTGGTCTGGATCCGGCAGCTCTCCATATGCCAAAGAGATTCTTCGGTGCAGCCAGAAACATCCGTGAGGGAGGAAGCCTTACCATTCTTGCCACCGCTCTGGTAGATACGGGCAGCAAAATGGACGATGTTGTATACGAAGAGTTCAAGGGAACTGGTAACATGGAACTGATTCTGGACCGTAAACTTCAGGAAAAGAGAATCTTCCCGGCTATCGATATTGCAAAATCCGGAACCAGAAGAGAAGATTTACTGCTGAACGCGGACGAGCAGGAAGCTGTTTACACTATCCGCAAAGCGACTGGTGGCTTAAGAGCAGATGAAGCAACGGAAAAAATACTGGATTTGTTTGCAAAAACCAGAAATAATCTGGAATTTGTGGATATGATCCGTAAAATAAAACTGCTGTAAGATGCGAAACTTTGTACTTGCAATAGATTTATCTACATGATATATTAGTAGGGCTGATTATGGCAAAGAATACGTCCGAAGAGTTAAAAGTTTTTCGGATAAAGAGAAGAGGTAAAATTATGAAAGACGGAATCCATCCAAAATATTTTGAGACAACTGTTACTTGCAACTGCGGAAATACTTTCACAGTTGGTTCTACAAAACCTGAAATCCACGTTGAAGTTTGCTCCAAATGCCATCCTTTCTACACAGGACAGCAGAAGGCTATCAAGGCTCGTGGACGTGTTGAAATGTTCAACAAGAAATATGGTCTGACAAAAGAACAGTAGCTTATTGAATTAGGGCTGAGTGATTATCTTCGCGTAGCGAAGCTTAATGGCTCGCCCTATTTTTTTATGTATAGGAGTTTTGCGAATGAAATCTTCCAACATTGGCGGACAGGCAGTTATCGAAGGCGTTATGATGCGCCACGATGAAGACATTGCTGTAGCTGTACGCAGACCGGACGGTCAGATTGAAGTTGGTAAAAGTAAATATGAAAACATCGCAAAGAAATACAAGGTGTTTGGCTTACCGATCATCCGAGGCGTGGTATCCTTTATCAGCTCTTTGGTGATAGGTATTAAAACCTTGACTTATTCTGCTAGTTTTTATGAGGATGATATCGAGAAGGAGCATGGAATTACCGATAAAGCTATCGACTCTACCTTTAAATCAAAAGGGGAGAGCGCGGTTATGGCCTTCACCGTAGTAATTTCTCTGATTATTGCCATCGCTTTGTTCGTTGTTCTTCCTTATGTTATTTCCATTCTTATTTTGAAATTTACAAATATTACCTCCAGCACATTACTTGCAATTATTGAAGGCGTTATTAAGCTGGCCATTTTCGTAGGTTATATTTCCCTGATTTCAAAAATGAAGGATATTAAGCGCACCTTTATGTATCATGGTGCAGAGCATAAATGCATTAACTGCATTGAAAGCGGAAAGCCTCTGACTGTGGATAACGTTATGGAATCCTCAAAAGAGCATCGCCGCTGCGGAACCAGCTTTATCGTTCTGGTTCTGGTAATCAGTATTATTTTCTTTATTTTCATCCGTGTGGAAACCTTCTGGTTAAGATTGGTTATTCGTCTTCTTCTGGTTCCGGTAATTGCAGGCGTTTCCTATGAGTTTATCCGCTGGGCTGGAAATTCCGACAGCAATGCTGCCCGCATTCTTTCTAAGCCAGGTATGCTGATGCAGGGCCTGACCACAAAGGAACCTACCAGAGACATGGTAGAAGTAGGTATTGCTTCCGTTGAAGCGGTATTTGACTGGGAGGCTTATCTGGAAGGCATTGACGATCTTTTCGAAACGGAAGACATTGTCATCCATGAAAAGAAAAAATCCATGGAAGAAGTCATTTCTGAGTCTGTAGAAGAAACTCAAAAAGCTTCCAAAGAAGCTGAGAAAAAAGCTGACAGCGAAACCGTTTCATGGCTGTAAAAGGCGGAGACCGAAATGATTTTACGGGATGTTCTTAAGTACGGAGAAGAAAGACTGGCGGCAGCAGATATTGCTGATGCGAAAATTGACGCTTTTACTTTGCTGGAAATGGTGTCCGGAATCAACCGTACGTCCTACCTATTAAATCAAAATCAGGAAATGTCCGAGGAACAGATTAACAGCTATAAAGAGCTGATTGAAAAGAGAGCTGGACATATTCCTTGTCAGTATATAACGGGAACCTGCGAATTCATGGGCTATTCCTTTATGGTAAATCCTTCCGTGCTGATTCCTAGACAGGACACGGAAACTTTAGTAGAGGAAGTCCTGAAAATCCTGCCGGAAAATTCCCAGGTGCTGGATATGTGCACCGGAAGCGGAGCCATTGCAATCGCTCTTTCCCTGTTCCGGCCGAGCCTTCGGATGACAGCTGTAGACATTTCAGAAGATGCCTTAAAGGTTGCCCGGACCAACGGACAGAATTTGAAATGCAGTGTTGATTTTGTACAAAGTGATTTGTTTCAGCAACTGGATGCGGAGAATAAATTTGACGCAATCATATCCAACCCGCCTTACATAAGCGAGAGCGAGTACGAAAGCCTGATGCCAGAAGTAAAAGAACATGAACCGGAGCTGGCCTTAAAAGCGGGCGAGAAAGGTTTGGATATTTACCAACGGCTGATAAAAGAGGCGACCGGGTATCTGAACAAAGAAGGCTTTCTGGCATTGGAAATCGGCTGCAGTCAGGCAGAAGATGTATCGGACCTGATGAAACTAAATGGTTTTACCGATATTAAAGTAGTAAAAGATCTGGCCGGATTAGACCGCGTGGTCATAGGATGGCTCAGATAAACATAGAAACAGATATTTTTAGATTGAGGAAACAGATATGTTTGATCGTTTGGAATCAATTGAAACAAGATATGAGGAAGTCCTGGAAGAATTAGGCAAGCCGGAAGCAGCCAATGATCAGGCGAAATTCCGTAAATTGATGAAAGAGCAGAGCGACCTTTCACCGATCGTTGAAGCTTATCGCCGATACCGGAAAGCCAAAGAGACTATTGAAGACAGTCTGGAAATTCTGGATATGGAAAGCGATGAAGAGCTGAAAGAATTAGCGAAAGAAGAATTAAACGAGGCAAAGAAAGATGTGGAAAACATCGAAGAAGAACTGAAGATCCTTCTTCTGCCAAAGGATGAAAATGACGACAAGAACGTTGTTATGGAAATCCGTGCCGGTACTGGCGGCGACGAAGCAGCTTTATTTGCAGCAGAATTATATCGTATGTACAACCGCTACGCAGAAAGAAACGGCTGGAAGACCGAGCTGGTTTCCATTAACGAAATGGGACTGGGCGGTATGAAGGAAGTTGTGTTCATGATCAACGGTCAGGGGGCTTACTCCAAACTGAAATATGAAAGCGGCGGACATCGTGTGCAGCGAGTTCCTGTTACCGAAAGCGGCGGCAGAATCCATACTTCAGCAGCAACCGTAGCAGTTATGCCGGAAGCAGAAGATGTTGATATTGAAATCGACATGAACGACTGCAAATTCGACGTATTCCGTGCATCCGGAAACGGCGGCCAGTGCGTAAATACTACGGACTCCGCAGTTCGTCTGACTCATATTCCTACCGGTATCGTTATTTCCTGTCAGGATGAAAAGAGCCAGTTAAAGAACAAAGACAAGGCTTTAAAGGTTTTAAAGGCTCGTCTGTATGACCTGGAACTTCAGAAAAAACAGCAGGCAGAGGCAGCAGAACGTAGAAGCCAGATCGGTTCTGGTGACCGTTCCGAAAAGATTCGTACTTACAACTTCCCACAGGGACGATGCACGGATCATAGAATCGGATTTACTTCTTACCGTCTGGACAGCATTATGGATGGTGATATTTATGAAATCATCGATAACTGCATCGCCGCAGACCAGGCTGCAAAGCTTTCTGCTCAGGCGTAATTTAGAAAAGCATAAAGGACTGACGTTTCGATAGTTTACAAGGACCATGAATTCATTATTCATGGTCCTTTTTTAGAGGATTCGGTGAAAAATGCGCAATTCTTCATTTTCAGTGACCTATTTCAGCTGATTTGGGTTACTTAGTGCTCTCAAACTCAAATTTCGTGCATGATAGTCCTCTGAAAACGTGATTTCGCGCATTTTTAGAAAAAATACTTGCGATGTCATGTGATTAGTGTTATATTCCACATAGAACAAGTATGACAAATCATATATGCCAAAAGGGTGTGACGACGAACTACATATGCCAAAGCGCGTGAAAATGAGTTGTATGCACCAAAAGGCATGACGAAATATAGGAGTGATTATATGAACATTCAAAAATTCACACAGAAATCTTTAGAGGCTGTTGATAATACCCAGAAGGTGGCCAACGATTATGGAAATCAGATGGTGGATTGCGAGCATCTGCTTTATTGTCTGCTGACCCAGGAGGACAGCCTGATTGCGAAACTGGTAGAAAAGATGGGAATCGATTCGAA
>JAZUGA010000013.1:0-12832 GCA_045640945.1 Lachnospiraceae bacterium
AGGCTCTTGTTGATTCACCTGATGAAGTTTTCGTTGCCCAAAGAGATGAGGAAGATGGAACAATCGTTCTGGAATTGCATGTTGCAAAAGAAGATATGGGCAAAGTAATCGGCAAGAAAGGCCGTATAGCAAAATCCATCAGAACTGTTGTTAAAACTGCAGCTACCAAGAAAGATCTGAAAGTTGTAGTAGATATTGTAGAGTAGGTTTTTATGGAACAATTTTTGCGAATCGGTGTCATTGCATCAACTCATGGAATAAAGGGCGAGGTCAAAGTCTATCCGACTACGGACTCGCCCCAAAGATTCTGTGAAGTCAAAGATGTAATATTGAAAACGAAAAAAGGCGATATCGAAACAGAAATCAAAGGGGTCAGGTTTTTCAAAAATCTGGCCATTGTTCAATTTGCGTGCTTCACCAATCCTGAAGATGCAAAGAAGTACATTGGTACCGATATTATGATTCACCGCAAGGATGCTCAGCCTTTAGAAGAAGGAGAGTATTACATTGCGGACTTAATTGGATGTACAGTAATCGATGATCAGGGCAATAATATCGGAACCGTAAAAGATGTCCTTCAGACCGGAGCCAATGACGTTTATGTCGTAGGCTGCGGCTACCCGGATGAAAAAGGGTTGAAGGAAAAAGAAATTCTTCTTCCGGTAATTAAAGATTGTATTAAAAATGTGGATATTGAACAGAGTGTAATCACTGTTCATATTCTTCCTGGATTATTAGATTGATGAATTTTCATATACTCACACTGTTTCCGGAAATGATTGAATCCGGAATGAATACCAGCATTATTGGCCGGGCTGTTAAGGCAGGTCTAATCGGTGTGAATACAATCAATATCCGCGATTTTACAAAAGAAAAACACGGACACGTAGACGACGCACCATATGGCGGCGGGGCAGGAATGGTTATGCAATGCCAGCCGATCTATGATGCGTTTTTGTTTACTTTAGATAAAATCCGTGACCGGGTTTCTGCGGAAATTTTAACCGGACGGAAACCGGCGGACATGACTTTGGATATGGTAAAGCCAAAGGTTATTTTCACTTCCCCGGCTGGAAAAGTATTTAATCAGGAAATGGCCAGAGAATTGGCAGAGAACGAAGACCTGATTATTTTATGTGGACATTATGAGGGAGTGGATGAAAGAGTTCTGGAACTGATCGGTGCAGAACCGGTATCCATTGGAGACTATGTGCTGACTGGCGGAGAGCTGGCCGCTATGGTTATGACGGATGCAATCAGCCGTATGGTGCCGGGCGTCTTAACCAACGAAGAGTCCGGAGAAGACGAAAGCTTTTCCAAAGTACGACCAAAAGAAGAATTTACCAAAAGAGCGAGAAAAGAAGTTTATGGAGAACTGGCAGCGAAGAATGCAAAAGACGAATTGAAGCTGCTGGAATATCCGCAATACACAAGGCCGGAAGAATTCATGGGCATGAAAGTGCCGGAGGTTCTTCTTTCCGGAGACCACGGAAAAATCGAACAGTGGCGCAGAAGCCAGTCTCTGGAGCGGACCCGGAAGATCCGGCCAGACTTATTACAATAGAGAGAGGTAGAGTTATGAACGTTACAGAAAGATTCTTAAAGTATGTTAGCTATGATACGCAGTCTGACGAAAGCAGCATGACAATTCCGTCTACCGCAAAACAGAAGATATTAGGACAGGCTCTTGCAGAAGAACTGGCAGAAATGGGCCTTGTAGACGCCAGAATGGATGAATTTGGATATGTATACGCATATCTTCCGGAAAACTGCGAAGGAATCGCTCCAATGGGACTGGTTGCCCATATGGATACTTCACCGGCAGTCAGCGGCGCGAACATTAAGCCTAGAATCGTTCATTACGAAGGCGGAGACATTCCGCTGAATGACACCGTAGTTACTACCGTGGAAAGATTCCCATTCCTGAACAAATATATCGGCGATGACCTGATCGTAACGGACGGAACCACTCTTCTTGGCGGCGACGATAAAGCAGGCGTAGCAGAAATTATGTGTGCAGTGGAATATTTCTTAGAGCACCCAGAAGTTAAACATGGAAAAATCTGTGTTGGCTTTACTCCAGACGAAGAAATCGGACGTGGTCCGGATAAATTTGACGTCGAAGGTTTTGGCGCAGAATACGCTTATACCGTAGACGGCGGAGAAGTTGGCGGAATCGATTATGAAAACTTTAACGCAGCTTCTGCAAAGATTACGTTCAAGGGCTTAAGCTCTCATACTGGAGATGCCAAAGGCAAAATGATCAACGCCGGAAGAATCGCTTGCGAATTCGCTTCCATGCTTCCAGCAGATGAAATTCCAGAACGTACTTCCGGAAGAGAAGGATTTATCCATATTGACGTAATCAAAGGTACTGTTACGGAAGCTTTCCTTGGAATGATCATCCGTGATCATGACTGGGATAAATTTATTGAGAAAAAAGAACTGATCCAGAAAATTACCGATCAGTTAAATGAGCAGTATGGGGAAGGAACTGTTGTTGCAGAAGTAAAAGATACTTACTACAACATGAAAGAAAAAATCCTTCCAAAAATGTTCGTTGTAGAAAAAGCAGAGGCCGCTTACCGTAAAATCGGCGTAGAGCCAAAGGCTATGGCAATCCGTGGTGGTACGGATGGTGCAACAATCTCCTATATGGGTCTTCCTTGCCCGAATATTTCTACTGGCGGAATGAACTGCCATGGAATCCATGAAATGGTTTCTATCCAGTCCATGGAAAAAATGATCGAAGTCATTATTGAAATCTGCAAGGCGGAGTAAGGCTTTTGAAAGAGGTTACAAGTTACTTTGAAAAACAGTGATTTATTAATTAATTCCACCCTCTGTTATCTGGAAAAAGACGGAAAGTATTTAATGCTGTTCCGGAATAAAAAAGAGAAGGATCCTTGTGAGGGAAAATGGGTAGGTATCGGCGGAAAATTTGAAGCCGGAGAAACGTCGGATGAATGCGTAAAAAGGGAAGTCTGGGAAGAAACTGGCCTGACTCTTACCGATTTTCGTTTTCATGGCGTTGTTCATTTCTTATCCGATGAACTTCCAAACGAGGACATGTACTTATACACAGCGACAGACTGGGAAGGAAAAGAGGAGCTAAGGGAAGACGAGTTTGACTGCAACGAAGGCACTCTGAAGTGGATTGAAAAAGAAAAGGTTCTGGACCTGAATCTGTGGGAGGGAGATAAATATTTCCTGAAGCCATTGATTGAAGGAGCAGACAAAATTGAAATTACCTGCCAGTATGAAGGCGATAAACTGGTAAAATATGAATAGATGCCGAGGCGTCAAAAGGAGAAAAAATGCTTAGTTTTATTAATGATTATTGCGAAGGTGCAACACCGGAGATTTTAAAAAGATTAGAGGATACCAACCTGATCAAAACCGTAGGTTATGGTGATGATGAATACTGTGCAAGCGCTGCTGAGAAAATCCGTCAGGCCTGCCAGTGCCCGGAAGCAGAAGTTTACTTCTTAACCGGCGGTACCCAGACCAACATGCTGACCGTTGACTGCATGACCAGACCTTATGAAGGCGTTGTAGCAACCGTAGAGGGCCATGTAAATACTCATGAAGCCGGAGCGATTGAATATTCCGGACATAAAGTTCTGACCGTTCCTTCTCATGAAGGAAAAATGTGGGCAGAAGACCTGAAACAGTACATTGTAAATTACTATGCAGACTCCAGCGCAGAGCATATCGTAGAGCCAGGTATCGTTTATATTTCTCATCCAACAGAGCTGGGAACTCTTTATACCAAAGCAGAACTTCAGGCTCTTCGCAGCGTATGCGATGAATATAACATTCCTCTGTACTTGGACGGCGCGCGTTTAGGCTACGGCCTTATGGCAGAAGGTACGGATGTTACTTTAAAAGATATTGCCCAGTTAACCGACGTTTTCTATATCGGTGGAACAAAAGTAGGCGCACTCTTTGGCGAAGCTCTCGTTTTCACAAAGAAGAACATGCCTTACCGCTTCAACACCAGAGTAAAACAGCACGGTGCAATGGTTGCAAAGGGAAGACTTTTAGGTCTTCAGTTCGATACCTTATTTACCGATGATCTGTATTATAAGATCAGCAAGAACGCCATTGATACGGCAGCAAGATTAAAAGAAGGTTTCAAGGAAAAAGGCTATGAGTTCTTTATTGACTCGACCACAAACCAGATTTTTGTTGTATTAACCAACGAAAAGAAAAAGGAACTGGAAGAAAAGGTTGTATTCGGTTCCTGGGGAATTATTGATGCGGACCATACCGCAGTCCGTTTTTGTACCAGCTGGGGCACAAAGATGGAAGACGTTGAAAAACTGATTGAGATTTTATAACAGGAGACAGAGATGGACTGTGCAACAAAAGAATATTTAGTGGAAGGGGTAACCCTTCCGGAAGCATACCATAACGCTTTAAAAGCACTGGAATCAAACAAGAATATTTATCCATGCGATGACTGGAACACGACTCAGAAAGAAATTTCTCTTACTCTTTATGTAGAAGAGCCTTTAAAGGAGCCTATGATCAGCAAGCTTTTCATCGGCGGCCCTACAGAACTGGAGCAGTATCGTCAGGAAATGCTGGATGGTATTCTGGATTTCGAAGTAGAAAGAGGAAACTGGGCTTACACCTACCATCAGAGAATGGAAAAACAGTTCCCGTTCATTTTGAATGAGCTGAAGAGAAATCCTTCCAGCCGACGTGCGGTAATTTTAGTAAGAGACTGGGAAAAGGATGCGCCATCGGACGATCCGGCCTGCTTACAGCATATTCAGTATTTTATCCGAGATGGCAAGCTGCATTGCAAAGTCCTGTTCCGTTCCAATGATGCATGCAAGGCTACTTACATGAACGCCTTTGCATTGATCATGCTTCAGAAACGGTTCGCTGACGAGCTGGGCGTAGAAATGGGAACCTACAGTCACCGTTCCAACAGTTTCCACTGCTATGAGAAAGATTTCGATATGCTGACCGGTTACGTAAAGCGTATTGAAGAATCCACGGACGAGTATGATATCTGCTTCGATTACGAAGATGGATGGAAAGAGGACATGGAAGCAGCCCAGGCGGAAATCGCGAAAAAAGTTGAAGAATTGAAGAATAGATAGGCAAGATATGAAGAAATATGATGTTGTAATTATAGGCGCAGGACCAGGCGGTATTTATTCTGCATATGAACTGGCAAAGAAATCCAATTTAAAAATTGCTGTTCTGGAAGCTGGATCTACTTTGGAAAAAAGACATTGCCCGATCGACGGCAAAAAAATAAAGTCCTGCATTAACTGCAAAACCTGTTCGATTATGAACGGATTTGGCGGAGCCGGTGCTTTTTCAGATGGAAAATACAATATTACCAACGACTTTGGTGGAACCTTATATGAATATATCGGACGAGAAAAAGCTTTAGAGCTGATGTACTATGTGGACGATATTAATGTATCTCATGGTGGCGCTGGAACAACTATGTATTCTACGGCAGGAACGGAACTGAAAAAAATCTGCATGCAGAATAAATTAACTTTACTGGATGCTTCCGTTCGTCATCTGGGAACGGATATCAACTATATCGTTCTGGAAAATCTCTATAACGAGCTGAAGGAAAAAGTAGATTTCTATTTCAATACACCAGTACTGAAACTGAAAAAGACGAAAAACGGATTTATGGCCTGTGCGGAAAACGAAGAATTTTCCTGCAAGAAGTGTATTGTTTCCGTTGGAAGAAGCGGCAGTGCATGGATGGAAGAAGTCTGCAACGATCTGGACATTAATACCTGTTCCAACCGTGTGGATATCGGTGTCCGTGTAGAACTTCCAGCTCCGATTTTCTCTCATATTACCGACGAACTTTATGAGAGCAAGATTGTTTACCGTACGGAAAAATATGAAGACAATGTTCGGACCTTCTGTATGAATCCGAAGGGAATCGTTGTTAATGAAAATACAAACGGAATCATTACTGTTAACGGACATAGCTTTGAAGATGAATCAAAAAAGACAGATAATACCAACTTCGCCCTTCTGGTTTCCAAACATTTTTCTGAACCGTTCAAGGACAGTATCCTTTACGCGGAAGGGATTGCGAAGCTGAGCAACATGTTAGGCGGGGGCGTCATTATTCAGCGTTTCGGCGATCTGGAAAGAGGCCGAAGAAGTACGGAGAAAAGAATTCAGGAAGGCACCGTTCGTCCGACCCTTTCTGCAACTCCTGGCGATCTGAGCCTGGTTCTTCCGAAGCGTATTTTAGATGGCATTATTGAAATGATGTATGCTTTAGACAAAATTGCACCGGGAACTGCCAACGATGATACTTTGCTTTATGGCGTGGAAGTTAAGTTCTACAACATGGGCGTCAAAGTAGATAACAACCTTGAGACAAAATATCCGGGCCTGTACGTAATCGGCGACGGAAGTGGCGTAACCCACTCTCTGTCTCATGCATCGGCCAGCGGTGTTTATGTAGCGCATAAAATTATTGGAGAATAAAGTGAATATTTATATTTTAGACCGTAACACCTTAACCATTGGTGATCTGGATTTTTCACCAATTGAAAAACTGGGAAAGGTTACTTATCTGGATGCTGCCTCAGACGAAGTGGTTATTGAAAACTGTAAGGACGCGCACGTTCTTCTGATTAACAAACAGACTGTTTCCAGAGAAATGATGGAGCAGCTTCCAAACCTGAAATATATCGGAGTATTTGCAACGGGTTATAACAACATAGATATTCAGGCAGCAAGAGAATTGGGAATTGATGTAGTAAATGTGCCGGGCTATAGCACGGATGCGGTTGCGCAGCTGGCTTTTGCTTTTATTTTTGCCTATACCACATCTCTTCCAACCTATGACAAAGCAGTTCATGAAGGGAAATGGGTATATTCGCCAACCTTTGCCTTTTTCCCATATCATCTTTCCGAGCTTACAGGAAAAGTATTAGGTATTGTCGGCTTTGGCAACATTGCAAAAAAAGTTGCAAAAATCGGTGATGCGCTGGGAATGCAGATTAAGATTTATTCCAGAAGAAAATATGAAGACTGCCCATATGAGCAGGTAGAGAAGGAAGAATTATTCCGTACCGCAGATTTTCTGACCCTTCACTGCCCGTTAAATGAAGGAACCGCGAATCTGGTAAATGCGGAAACCTTAAAGCTGATGAAGAAAACCGCTTTTCTGGTAAATACTTCCAGAGGCGGAGTCGTAGACTCTCAGGCTTTAGCGGATGCGTTGAACGAGGAGCGTCTTGCGGGAGCAGGAATCGACGTTCTGGTAAATGAGCCGATGACCGAAGACGAACCTTTATATACAGCGAAAAACTGCATGATTACCCCTCATATCGGATGGGCCTGCAGCGAAACAAGAGCACGTCTGGTTCTTTTGGTAGCAGACAGTCTTTCTGCATGGATGGAGGGACATCCAGTCAACGTTGTCAATTGACAGGCAAATAAAATGAAAAATAGCATGAAAAAAACATTTAGCTTCCTCCTGGTCCTATTGCTTTTTAGCTTTCTGCTTTTACCGGCTGGGACGAAAACAGCAAAGGCGGATGAAATCATAGAAATCCATACCTACGAAGATTTACTGCAGATGGCAGAACATCCGGAAAGCAGTTATGTTCTTGCGCAGGATATTGTTTGCGGAGAAAAAGAATGGATTCCAATCGATTTTTCCGGAACCTTTGACGGGAATGGATATGCAATCCTGAATTTAAGAACTACCTTGTGCGGAAAAACCACAAGAACGACTTATGATGGAAACATGAAGGAATACGATACTTCCTTCGCAGGCCTGTTTAGCTGTCTGGAAAATGCAGAAGTATCCAACCTGAAATTGCTGGGTGTGAATATTGATATTATTACCGAAAATCCATGCTTTGCCGGAGCAATAGCTGGCTACATGGACAACAGCACGATTTCTAATTGCGAAATAGAGGGACAAATTACCATTACAACCAAAGGGAAAAGTTTTGGTACTGGTGGTATCGTTGGATTTGGAAACGGACGAATCGAGTTCTCCAAAGCGGATGTGACATTAATTTGTGTCGACCAGGACGTAGAAGATAAAGACGAGCAGTTCATGGGCGGAGCGTATTCCAACGGATATATTGATTTGACGGATAATGAGATTATCATCCGTGGCTATGATTCAGACCATGGATACGTACATGACGGCGGTCTGGTCGGCATGTACATTCAATATCCGGAAGGAATCGAGCATTACGGAGAAATTCTTGGAAATACGGTAAAAGGTTTTATTACGTTCTACGAGGACAATGAAGACCGCAGAGCTTATTGTGAAGCTTACATCGGAGAAATTTTAGGCTGGGGCTTTGCTTATGACGATGAGTTTTATGCGGACGATTTCACCAGAGATGAAATATGGTTTGAAGATCTTTTAAGTGAGTCCGGCTACTATGAGGAAGATACCGACATTAATCCTGCGGACCTGATTTTAAAGCCCCATACCTGCGAGAATCCGACCTTTGACAGCACCTATGTGGAAAGTACGGAAACCAGTAACGGTTACACCTTATTTACCTGCAAAAATTGTGATTATTCCTACAAGGCAGATTATGTAGTGCGAAAAGGAACGCCGGAGCCGGAAATTCCTACGGAAGAATCCGTTCCGGAGTCGGAGCCAGAACCGGTACAGCCACAAAAAGGCGGATCCAAGCTGCTTCTGGGTATTATTATCGTAATTGCCTTGATGATTCTTATTATTGTGCTTCTTCTGATCCGGGCTGCCAAGAAAAGAAAAGCAGAGGCAGAAAGAAGGGCGAGAGCTGCCAGAAAGCGCAGAATCCAAGAACAGAATCAAAGAAAGAACGTTCCGAAAAAATAGAAGAATTGTTTGAAAATATAATGATTTTAAGCATTTAAGAATCACGATAGTTTTGTATTGATATTTGTACAGTAATGTGATATTTTATGCTGAGTATTAAATACAGAGTAGGTTATTGAGCGTCAAGTGCCGACCGGAACGGGGAGATGTCCGGCGGACGAAGAATATGAGGATCACCAAAACGTATCATCATTTGCGGCTCATTAATCGCATCCCGCTGTCTGTAGAATGGACGAAACTCCTTTTTATTGCCGGCGGGCAAAGAAAGGAGTTTTTTTATGAAAAAAATGACAGTCCTTAGTCTTTGCCTTTGTGCTGCATGTATTGCACTTCATATTATTCTTGAAGTCTTCTGTGCAATCCGTATTGGCAACGACCTGAAAATTTCATTTGCAACATTACCATTTGTAGTAGTTGCTCTTCTGTGTGGCCCGGTAGAAGGTCTTGTAACAGGACTTGTAGGTACCTTCTTAAGCCAGTTAATTACTTACGGCGTAACCATTACCACACCATTCTGGATCATTCCTGGCGCTCTTCAGGGACTGGCTGCCGGATTAATCTTCATCGCATTCAAGAGAAAAACAAAACTGGTACCAATTGGCGTAACTATTTTCGCTTCTGGTTTAGTATTGGTAATCTTCAACTGGATTGCAAGCTACTTTGACGGAGTTGTATTCTTCAAGTACTGGACAATGGATGTTCTTATTGGCTTAATTCCAATGCGTCTGCTTGTATGGGTTGGTCTTGCAGTTGTTTACACAATCGTTTGCTTACCAATCACTAAGGCTCTGCTGAAATCCTGCCCAGGCGGATTCCGTCAGAAAAAGAAAGCACAGGCTTAATGAAAAGGGAAGCCTTATCGACTTAAACGAAAAAAATGAATATAAAAAAAGCAGCTGTCTTCTGGGCAGCTGCTTTTCTTTTATGTTTATGTATTTATACTAAGAATTTATGTTCGGATGTAAACTGGATGAATCTCTTTGCAGCTGGAGAAGCATTGTCTTCGGACTGCATTGCGATACCGATGTTAATAAGCTGAGGCTGGCTCAGTGGAAGCATAACAACATTATTGCCAACGGATTCGGCCCAGATTTTATTCATTAAGGTTACACCTAAGCCTGCTTCAACCATTGCGTAAGCGGAATATGGATCATGGGTTCTGTATTTTACGTTTGGTTTGATTTTCTTTTCTTCAAAGAACAGGGAGTTGTCGGTTTCCTGTCCGGTATAAACGTCAATGAAAGGTTCTTTCTCAAAGTCCTTGATGCTGAAGGAATCTTTCTGTGCCAGAGGAGAGTTCTTGGAAACCCATGCAACCAGCTCATCTTCTAAAATATGTACCCAATGGTACTGACCTTTTCTTTTGCTGACGATACAGAAGTCTGCAGCATTGTTTTCAATCATTTTTACCAGCTGGCTGGAAGTACCTTCCACGATGCTGACGTTAATGTCTGGATATTTTCTGGTAAAGTCATAGATTAATTTTGACAGCTGCGGGTAGAAGTTGTTATAAGCGGTTCCAATAACAATTTCACCTTTCTCTAAGCCTTTCAGCTGAGAAGCCATCTGGTTGAATTCTTCTTCCTGGCGAACGATTTTGATAATCGCTGGAAGAAGTTCTTCGCATTCCTTTGTAGGAGTTACTCCGGAGTGGGTGCGGTTTAAAAGAATAATGTCGGATTCTTCCTCTAAGGAAGAGATGGCACGGCTAACACCGGATGGAGTATATCCAAGAGCGTCAGCAGCATCGCTTAAACTTCCGGTTTCAATAGTTTTCAGCAGGATTTTGTATTTCTCGGTATCCATTTTTTCTCCTTTACATCAACAAACACATAATTTGAGTATTCTGCAAAACGAAAAGCATACGTTTTCGATAAAATCAAACTAACATCGTTTTGACAAAAAGTCAACACCCCATAGAAAAGATATGGAAAATATAGGGGGAATGGGTGTATACTTGTTCCATTAAAAAATGTTTTTATAAAGTTTACGAATATAGAGAGGGAACAAAATGAGTAAGAGTGTTGAAACAACCTGTGTACAGTCCGGCTACTTTGCAAAGAATGGAGAACCGAGACAGATGCCAATCGTCCAGAGTACCACTTTCAAATACGACAACAGTGACTATATGGGAAAACTTTTTGATTTGGAAGCAGAAGGCTATTTCTATTCCAGACTTTCTAATCCTACCTGTGACAATGTAGCAAAGAAAATCTGCGAACTGGAAGGCGGCGTAGGTGCAATCCTTACAGCCAGCGGACAGGCAGCAAACTTCTTTGCAGTATTTAATATCTGCGAAGCAGGAGATCATTTTATTGCCAGCAGCAGTATTTATGGCGGTACGTTCAACCTGTTTGGAACAACCATGAAGAAAATGGGTATTGAGTGTACTTTCGTTGATCAGACCCTTCCTTACGAAGAACTGGCAAAATATTTCAAACCGAATACAAAATGTCTCTTCGGTGAAACTCTTACAAACCCTACCGTTAATGTGCTTGATTTTGAAAAATTCGCAAAATTAGCTCATGATCACGGTGTTCCTTTTATTGTTGATAATACTTTTGCAACTCCAATTAACTGCAGACCTTTTGAATATGGCGCAGATATCGTTGTTCATTCCACAACCAAATACATGGATGGACATGCAGGCACGATCGGCGGTGTAGTTGTTGACAGCGGAAACTTTGACTGGCTGGCTCATGCAGAGAAATTCCCTGGCTTAACAACTCCGGATGAGTCCTATCATGGAATCGTTTACGCTGAAAAGTTTGGAAAAGACGCTTATATTCAGAAAGCTGTTTCCCAGCTTATGAGAGATTTAGGTCCGGTACAGTCTCCACAAAATGCTTTCTACTTAAACTTGGGCCTGGAATCTTTATATGTAAGAATGAAACAGCACTGCGGCAATGCTTATAAAGTTGCAAAATACTTAAAGAATCATGAAAAAGTTGCATGGGTAAAATATCCGGGACTGGAAGATGATGACGAATACGAAATGGCTCAGAAATATATGCCAAACGGAACCTGCGGCGTTCTTTGCTTTGGCGTAAAGGGAAGCAGAGCAGATGCTGAGAAATTCATGGATGCCCTTCAGTTAGCAACCATTGAAACTCATGTTGCCGATTCCCATACCTGTCTCTTACATCCTGCTAGCCATACCCATAGACAGATGACGGAGGAACAGCTGAAGGAAGCCGGAGTAGCTCCGGACCTGATCCGCTTCTCCGTAGGTCTGGAAAATGCCGACGACATTATCGCTGATTTAAGTCAGGCATTGGACATTATCTGAAAAGATAGAAAAGAGGGAGAAAAATGGAAGCAACAGAAAAATTGCAGAAGAAAGCTGCAAGAGGAGATTTGACTCAGGGAAGCGTAGGTAAAAAACTGGTTTTATTTGCAATTCCTCTGGCCATTGCCAGTCTGGTTCAGGCTTTATACAACTTGGCAGATATGGCTATCGTAGGTCATTTTATCGGTTCCGCCGGAATGTCTGCAGTTACTATGGGCGGTCTTATCATTAACGTAGTTCTGGCTATTGCCAACGGTCTGTCTAACGGTGGTACCGTATTTATGGGACAGCTCTTTGGCGCAAAGAAGCAGGACAAAATTAAAGACGTTGCAGGAAGCATGCTGACTGGTTACGGAGCTTTGTCCATTATTTTTACAATCATCATTCTGATTTTTGGAAAAATGATTCTGACGGCAATGAAGACTCCGGCCGAGTCCTTTGATGATGCAGTAACTTACCTGCTTATTTATGTATCTGGTACAATTTTTGTTTATTTATATAATATCTTAGCCGCCATATTAAGAGCTGTTGGTAAAACGACTCCTAGTATGGTAGCGGTTGTTGTAACGGCGGTTCTGAACGTAGTTTTAGACTTCCTGTTTGTAGGACCTTTCCATATGGGTGTTGCAGGTGCTGCTATTGCAACGATCATTTCCCAGTGCGGAAGCATGATCATTATGATTGTTTACGTAAAGAAG
>JAZUGA010000014.1:0-5110 GCA_045640945.1 Lachnospiraceae bacterium
GCTGTTATGGAAAGAGAAGACCTGGAAAAGATTGCAAAGATCTGCGTGGAGAAGGACATTTTCGTTATCAGCGATGAAATCTACGGCGAGCTTACCTATACCGGAAAGCCACATGTAACCATCGCTTCCTTAGAAGGCATGAAGGAGCGGACGGTAGTCATTAATGGTTTCTCCAAAGCCTATGCCATGACTGGCTGGCGTTTAGGTTTCGTAACTGGTCCAGAAGAAATCATTGGCCAGATTACGAAACTCCATCAATTCGCTATCATGTGCGCTCCGACCACATCCCAGTATGCGGGAATCGAAGCTTTACGCAACGGTGATGAAGACATTGCACGAATGAAGGAAAGCTACAACCAGAGGAGAAGATTCCTGGTAAAGACCTTGAGGGACATGGGCCTTCCGTGCTTTGAACCGTATGGTGCATTCTATGTTTTCCCAAGCATTAAACATCTGGGAATGACCAGCGACGAATTTGCAACCAGACTGTTAGAGCAGGAAAAATTGGCAGTTGTTCCGGGAACGGCTTTCGGCGACTGTGGCGAAGGATTCCTGCGAATCAGCTACGCATATTCCATGAACGAGTTAAAAGAAGCGTTAAGCAGAATTGCTAATTTCATAAATAATCTGTAAAACGAAGGGAAATGTGGTACAGATTTTAGAAGAATCTTATTCGCGCAGAGTTTCGACGAAACGAATTTACGGACAAGCGCGACAGAACAAAAGTAGTTATACATAATTATTATAGGTCATAGATCAGAGGAGGTATTATGAACTGTTATACAATTTCAAACGGAGCTGGAGTAGAAGTTAAGGTTCTGGACAGAGGCTGCATCATTCGTGACATCACAATCGATGGCAGAAGCATCGTTGCAACTCATGAAACTTTAGAAGAATATGAGAAAAACTTTGGATTCTACGGCGCATTTGTAGGCCGTTTCGGAAACAGAATTCTGAACGCAGAGTTTGAATTAAACGGAAAGAAATATAAACTTCCGGAAAACGACCATGGCAATCATCTTCATGGCGTTCTTTGCAAAACAGAATTTGAATTAAAAGAGCAGACAGACAACAAACTGGTATTTACTTACCACAGCCCAGACGGCGAAGAAGGCTATCCTGGAAACGTAGATTTCACAGCAACCTATCTCCTGGAAGGTGACACTCTGACGACTCTTTACGAAGCAGTTTCCGATCAGGACACCATCCTGAATCTGACCAACCATACTTACTGGAAGCTGGGCGAAGACCAGACTCTTCAGATGAACTGCGACAGATACTTAGAGGGCAACGAGCAGACATGTCCTACCGGTAAGGTTTTAAGCGTTGATGGAACGGTTTATGATTTCCGTCAGGCAAAGAAAATTGATAACAAAGATCCGGAACTGTCCATGTATCATTGCTTCGACAACTGCATCGTATTCGAAGACAATGCAGCTGCTCCACAGGCTACCGTTGTTTCGGAAGAAAACAAACTGCAGATGGAACTGACTACAAACCAGATTGCAATTCAGGTATTCTCCGGAAATCCAAACGGCTTAGCATTAGAGCCAGAAGCATATCCATGTGCTCCAAACTTCCCAGAGTTCCCTTCAACTGTTGTAAAAGCAGGCGAGAAATACGAGTATAAGACAAGCTATAAGTTTACAAGATTGTAAATTTTGAAGAATCAGACGTTTGAAGAATCAGACATTTGAAAAATCAGACGTTTGAAGAATCATGCGTTTGAAGAATCGAGCATTTGAAGAATCGAGCTTTTTGAAAGAATGTAATTTTTAAAGAATCCGGATGTTTGTCCGGATTCTTTTGATGAAAATGCACTTCCGAAGCATGTTTTATGCGCGGTTTTTCACTTTCAGTGACTTATTTTCGATAATTTTGGCTATTTAGTACTCTCAAACTCGATTTTCGCGCATGACAGTGCGCTGAAAACGTGATTTCGCGCATTTTTAGCGAGATTTCAATTCCATTCCAAAGACTTCGCCAAGCACGGCCTCGTAGGCGTCCATGGTCGCAGTCTTTTTAATTTTCTTGAAGACCTTGTCCTGGTCTGCAAAGTTGTAGCTGTAAAAACTCCAGACTTCTTTTAATTTCATGAGCACATGATGGGCACCAGATTTGTTGTGGGCCATATAAATGTCCCGCAGGTCTTTTTCAAAATTCATAAGGCGGGTCCTTCTTGGAACGTCGGACGAAATGCCTTTAATTTCTTCCGGAAGGAACGGATTCATAATCAGGCCGCGGCCGATCATAATAGACGGAACCTTCGGATAATCTTTTGCAATCCGCTCATAGTCAGCCAACGTACGGATGTCGCCGTTGTAGCATAAAGTGTGGCGGCTGTTTTCGTAAGCGTAGCGGAAGGCTTCCATGTTCGGAAGACCGCCGTAGAAAGCGTCTCGGATACGTGGATGGATAATCAGCTCGTCCACCGGATACTTTTCGTAGATGGAAAGAATGTGCTCCCACTCGGAAGGGTCATGCATGCCGATTCGTGTTTTCAGAGAAATTGGAATCGGAGACAGCTCGTAGATTTCTCCTAAGAAACGGTCCAGGTCGTCCGGAACGGATAAGAAACCAGAGCCTCGCTTCCGGGAAGAAACAGTTGCAGAAGGGCAGCCTAAGTTCAGGTTGATTTTATCGTAGCCATATTCCTCGTGAATAATATTTGCTACGGAAAGAAAATCATCGGTATGGTTGGAAAGTATCTGAACTACCGTGTCCATGCCCTGGTTGTTTTCCGGGCGCACGTCATTTTTCTCCTTCTGACCCAGCTTCATACCGGTTACAAAAGGAGTGTAGTAGGTATCGATACCGCGGAAGTTGCGGTTATATGCATTTCGAAAGATAAAGCCAGTCACGCCTTCCATAGGCGCCATATATATTTTCATAAATCACCAAATTTTGTTGAAGTTTTAGTTGCAGAAGGCTGCACAAATCTGTGGGATTCGATTCGCACCCAATCACCAGTCTACGTATAAATCTACGGTTCCGTAGGCACAGCCGGTGTCATAGACCTTTCCCCAGCCGGCGGAGGTTTCGATAATTTCCCCGTAGCCTAAGAACTCATAATCACAGGCCACGCAGATATAGCCGTCTTCGTCCCGGATGGTTCCGTCAAAGGCCACGTGCCTTCCCGGAATGTCCAAAGACTCGCCTGGCAGAACGTTCTGGCTGTAGTAAGTTTCCTTGTGGTCGTTGTAATAAATCGCGCCACGTTCTACGGTCAGAGGGTCCTCTACATAGTCGCTCATGCTGCGGTCAATTTCCTCCTGGGTAGGAGGAGGCTCGATATGCGGGACATATTCAATGACCTGTTTCTCGTAAGGAGCGACACCGCAGGTTATGAATTTGCGGGAGTCGCGGTACGGAAACAGAACCATGCAGGTGCATAGCAATGCCACAAATATTAAAGATAAAATAGCGGCAATTTTTTTCATGTTCACCATTATATTATAAGTAGGTGAGAAATGCTTGTTTTTTTATTTCGATGTCATTAAAATCAAAACAGTGTTCCGCTTACGGAACAAAAAATTGATATAAAGGGAAAAATTATGATTAAAGCAGAACATAAAAAAGATTTAATGTTACTTTTTGATTTGGACGGAACTCTTTGGAATTCCGGCCAGGAAGTAGCAGACTCCTGGAACATTGTTTTAGAAGAAGTTTATCCAGAGTATCCGAAGCTGACCGCAGACGATATCACTGCAGTTATGGGCAAGACCATGGAAGAAATCCGTCAGGCAGTGATTCCGGAAGTGGAAGAAGAATTCGGAAAAATGGTCTTCAAGAAATGTGAAGAGTTCGAAGTAGAATATATTGCAGAGCATGGCGGTAAGCTGTTCCCAGAAGTAATCGAAACTTTCCAGAAGCTTCGGGAAGCAGGCTACGACATGGCTGTTGTCAGCAATTGCCAGACCGGCTACATTAATGCATTTTATGTATCCATGAAAACCGGCGATTTCTTCTGTGATTTGGAAGAATGGGGAAATACCGGATTGTCAAAAGATAAAAACATTCAGCTGGTTATGGAAAGAAATGGATATACGAAAGCCGTATATATTGGCGACACAGAAAAAGATGAGGCGGCTGCCAATGGCGCTGGCATTCCGTTCATCCATGCTTCCTATGGATTCGGCAAGGCTCAGGCTCCGGCTGCAATTTTGAAGGAATTCAAGGAATTACCGGAAGTTATTAAACAATTTGAGTAAAATTGTGGTTTGAGGAAAAAGCCTGTTTCAATATATAATTAAAGAGATTTCAAGAGATTATATAAGCTGCGGCGGAGATGGTTGCACCTATAAATGGAGATATTTCATGAAAATTTTAGGTGTATGTCCACATTGTCAGGGCAACGAATTCTACATCTACCCAGGAACCAAAAGCAAAGTGCCCCTTTTATTAGACAGGACTCTAATGAAAGGGGCTCGTTTTATTGAGGCTGCGATTTATTGCTGGTGTAATTTGACATGAAAAGAGCAAAAAAGGAAATTGTGGAAACCACAAGGAATTTGGGGAGAAAATCAGTAGCTTGCTTGCATAAAAGATTTTGGTAAATTATAATAATTACCTATGGAGACGTATCGAAGTGGTCATAACGGGGCGCACTCGAAATGCGTTTGCTGGGCAACCGGCACGTGGGTTCGAATCCCACCGTCTCCGCTCAAAAAGCAAGGTGCTTAAGTCGCCTTGCTTTGCTGTTTTCGTGGTTTTATAAAAATGGAGAGGTTTTATGGTACCAAAAATATCTGTTATTATTCCAGTTTACAATGCGGAAAAATATCTGAAAGAATGTATAGATTCTTTGCTGGGCCAGACTTTTAAGGAATTTGAAATAATTTGTGTGGATGATGGTTCCACGGATAGTAGTCTGGAAATATTAAAAGAGTATGCGGAACAGGATTCCCGTATTCGAATATTGACGCAACAGAATAAATACGCTGGTGCAGCACGAAATAAGGGATTTGAGAATGCTGCCGGCGAATATGTTTTTTTCCTGGACGCTGATGATTTCTTCGCTCCAGAACTTTTGGAACGAACCTGGAAGCGTGCGAAAGAAACGGACGCTGATGTGGTTATGTTTGAAGCAATACAGTTATGGGGAGATCAT
>JAZUGA010000015.1:0-9340 GCA_045640945.1 Lachnospiraceae bacterium
AACAACCGGATAATCACGGTTGGTAATGGCAGTAATCAAAAGGGTTCCAATTCCTGGAACGGAAAATACCTTTTCTACAATAATGCTGCCGGCAACGATTTCCGCAACAATAATGCCCATGAAAGTAATAACCGGAACCAGAGAATTCTTCAGAACATGTCCGTAGAAAACACCGTTTCTGGTACAACCCTTTGCATAAGCAGTTCTTACATAGTCTTTATGAAGTTCGGAGCGGATGGAAGTCGCAAGGAATTTCACTGTCATAGCAATTTTCGGTAAAGCAATGGCAATGGCAGGGAAAACCAGATATCCACAGGCAGCTAAGAAATTCTCGGATGGCGGAGTATATCGCCCAATATAGAACCAATGTAGCACAAGGGAAAACAGATACGTTAGGAGCACTCCCAAGAAGAAGGATGGGATGCCCATGGTAATCTGAGTCACTGTTGTCATAGCACCTCTACCCAGGAAGGATTTTCTCTTAGCGGAGAAAATGCCAAGGGGGATAGAAAATACGACAACCATGATAAAAGAAATCAGACTAAGTAAAGCGGAGTTTCCCAGTCTGGATGCGATTAAGGAAGTTACGCTGACACCTGTGTACTGAAAAGATTCGCCAAAGTTTCCGCGAACTGCGTTTGCCAGCCACCAGAAATACCGTTCCAGAACTGGCCGGTTGAGACCCAACTGTTCTCTTAAGGCTTCAATTCTTTCCGGAGTTGCATCGGTTCCCAACTTTGAAATCGCAGCATCTGCCGGTAAAACGGAGAATGCCACAAATACGATAATGGAAATCACGAGCAGCGCAATTATTAAAGTTAATATTTTCTTTAATATGTATTTCATGTATCAGTCGCACAGCGGCCGCAGGCTTTACAGCCTGCAGCCTTCCTGTTAATTCTTATTTGTATTTTACAACAGACATATCCTGAGCGGATACTGGATAGAAAACATATCCTTCCAGCTGATTATTTACGGCAACCAGATTGGATGGATCCTGAACATAGATTGATGCAGCGTCGTCAGCAAGAATCTGCTGAAGCTGTCTGTAATATTCTACCTTCTCGTCTGGATCGATAGAAGAAATGGCTTTATCGTAAATTTCATCAAATTTTGGATTGTTGTAATTTGTAAAGTTTTTATTGCCGGTACTTACGTTCTTAATAAACCATGTGAACGGAGCAAGTCGGCCATCAACTGCTGTTATTGTAGCGTCATAGTTTCTGTCTACATATGCTTCTGCGTGCCAGGTGTTGAATTCTACTAAGTTGATTTTTGCAGTAATACCAACTTCTGCAAGAGATTCTACAATAATCTGGGCTGTGCTTTCATGAGGAGCATAGTTGTTCGGAACGGTGATGGTAAAGGTAAATCCGTCTGGATATCCAGCTTCTGCTAAAAGCTGTTTTGCCTTTTCTACATCATGGGTATAGGTCTTCTCTGTGTCAGCGTTGTAATATTTGCTAGCACCAGGAATCATGTTGGTTCCGATAATATGAGACTTTCCGCCAAATACCATATCGTTAATCAGGTCACGGTCTACCGCGTAGTAAATAGCCTGACGAACTTTAATATTATCAAAAGGAGCTCTTGCATTGTTCAGGAACATGCCCTGTACATAGTTTACGTTTCCTTCCAGAATGTTAAAGTTTTCGCCTACGGTCATAGCCTGATCTGCGGTCAGATACTGGTAAATATCCAAGGTTCCGGAATTCAGCTGCATAACTGCCATATCGGTATCTGCAACAACCTTAAAGGTTACTTTGTCCAGATATGGCTGGCCCGGTTTCCAGTAATTTTCGTTCTTTACAACAACCAGCTTATCGCCAGGAATGTAAGAATCATATTTAAATGGACCAGTACCGATTGGGTTACTGTTAACGTTTGCCTCATTTGCCTCTGGCAGGATTGCACATGTTAATTCAAAGATGAATTCTGTGTTAGGATTCACAAGATTGATGATGACGGTCTTCTCGTCCACGATTTCCGTATCTTTATAGTCAGAAAAAGCGGACCCCTCACCCTGGATGCCCGCATAACGATCGATAGAATACTTAACATCTTCTACAGTAACCGGTGTGCCATCGCAAAATACGATTCCATCCCTTAATGTAAAGGTGATGCTCATCGCATCTTCTGCCACGGTGTATTCACTGGCAACTGCTGGTTCGATATCGCCGGTAGAAGTTGCCTTTACCAGACCTTCGAACATGTTAAACAAAACCTCTCTGGTTCCTGCGTATGCTGCATTGTGCGGGTCAAGACTGTCGAGTTCTTGTGAAATGCCTACAACTACAGAATTGGAAGCTTTCCCATCTGTGCTTGTGCCTGATCCCTGGCCGCCCGGAGTTTCTCCGCCTCCGCCGCAAGCCACCAGTGCACCTACTGTGACAAGTGCAATTAAACTGCAAAGAATAGTTTTAATCTTTTTCATTTAATCCCTTCTTTCTGCATGTAGCATTTTATTCAGTTTTCATGTTCACCACAGATACTATTCTATAGTGTCCCGTGATTATACTCCAAAAGAAAAATTTTTACAACTTTTTAATATTTCTCCCTTGGTTTTATAAAAATTTTATTTTTAAAATGTGCCTAGTCTGTGAAAAAATTTTTACATATATATTTCATCGTGTTATACTAAAAAAAATTTTTTTGAACTTTTTTTGGAGGTATTAACATGAGCAATACTTATTTAGAGCAGGCAAGAGAACTGCCTATATATGATGAGTGCGATGTTCTGGTAGTCGGCGGCGGCGCAGCAGGACATTCTGCAGCAATCGCAGCTGCAAGAGCAGGCAACAAAAACATTATTCTTATGGAACGTTACGGATACTGCGGCGGCGATGTTACCGGCGGGTATGTAATTATGGTTCCAAACCTTTCCTGGTACAACAAACAGTTCGTTCGCGGTCTTCAGGAAGAATGGTTCCAGCGTCTGAAAAAGATTCCAAACGCTGTAAGAGGACCAGAAGGCGAAGAATTAGGAAGCACAGATCCGTTACTGATCAACTCCTGGAGTGCCATCCATGACTGCGTAAGCCGTGGCGGTTTCGAAGGTGCAAAACCTAGCTGCCTGGTTCGCGCCGTATACTATGAGCCAAACCAGTTAAAGATTGAAATGGACAAAATGCTCCTTGAACATAAAGATTCCATTAAAGTTATTTACCATTCCTGGGGCGTTCGTCCAATCGTAGATGACGATGTAATTACCGGCGTTATTTTTGAAAGCAAAGAAGGACGTAAAGTTATTAAAGCGAAAGTCGTTATCGATGCTACTGGTGACGGTGACATCTTCTGCCAGACCGGTGCTCCTTTCGCTTCTTTAGCAGATGCAGAAACCAGAAGCAGCACTACCGCTCTTGTATGGAGAATCGGTGGCGTAAACTATGACCTGTTTGATGAATGGAAACGCGTTCATCCAGAACAGATGGCTGCTTTAAGAGAATGCCTGTCCAAGAAAGCCGGATTCCGCAGCATGGTTCTTCCATCGAACCAGAACGATGTTGTATGGGTGAACAACTGGCACGCAGACAGAGACTGCTCCAACGTTGCAGACATTACTTTCACAGAGATGCAGACAAGAGACACCATGAGAGACGTTCTGGAATACTTAAGAGCTACTATTCCAGTTGCTTTCCGTGATGCTTATATTTACGATATTGCTCCACAGTTAGGTGCAAGATGCAGCCGCAGACTGAAAGGCGAATATGTTATGACAATGAAAGACTTCGCTTTAGGTCTGAAGCATGAAGACGTTATTGCATGGCATTCCACCATCTGCCAGCTCAACGACTGCGGTCCTGTTGAAATTCCTTACAGAGCAATCTTACCTCAGAAGACAGAAAACATGCTCTGCCCAGGTCGTCATATTTCCGCAGACGACGTTGCTATTGACTGGCTGACACTGATTCCTCAGTGCGTAGGTACTGGCCAGGCTGCCGGCGTTGCAGCAGCGGTTGCAATTGCAGACGGAACCACAACTCATGACGTTGACATTAAGAAGGTTCAGGACATCTTAGTTTCTCAGGACGTTCCTCTTCCACGTCGCGCGGATGTTGACCCATCTTACACCGAGCTTTGCGAAGAACATGAATATGGTCTTTACACAGCAATGGCTAAGAAAGCAAAGGCAGAAGCAGACATTTCCAGCTTCCGTCAGTGGTAATTTTCAATAACCAATAAATTAAGGGCTTCGCAAAAGCGAAGCCCTTTTTATATGATTTGATTTCGGTTCCAATATTCCAATCTGGCAGATTTTAGTATAAGCCCTTTTTCATATCGCCCAAGTGCACAAAGGCTTTATTTTTAACTTTTTCCGGCGCCGGATATTCTACGCCAAAAGTTTCTACCGTAACATGCTTCATGTACTGACCTACAAGCGGTCTGTCCTGGCTATTTGTTTTAACGGTAGCAATTTTATCTACAACATCCATGCCTTCGATTACTTTTCCGAATGCAGCATATTTTCCATCTAAAGCAGGAGCGTCTTTATGCATAATGAAGAATTGGGAGCCTGCAGAATCCGGCAATGCAGCACGGGCCATGGAAAGAACGCCAGCGGTATGACTTAAATCATTCTGAAAACCATTTTCAGAAAATTCTCCTTTGATTTCGTATCCAGGACCGCCAAAGCCTTTACCTTTTGGATCGCCGCCCTGAATCATAAAGCCTTCAATTACTCTGTGAAAACATAAGAAATCATAAAATCCCATGTCTGCCAGGTAAATAAAATTGTTAACTGTATTCGGAGCGATTTCCGGATATAATTCGGCTTTAATAATTCCGCCATCTTCCATTTCAATTGTCACGATTGGGTTCTGTGCCATAATTCTTGATTCCTTTCCACTGATTGTATTTTAAAGAATACTCTATTACTTTTGTTTTGTTCACAAATACTTCACAATTAGAACATTTTTTGTTCACTATCCGCCTATATTATACACATAAAAGAGAATAAAACCAAATAAAATTCTCACCTCCCTTTTTTTATTATACATTTAACAAGTAGAAAAAAGCGCTTTCCCGAAGCGCTTTTTTTATATTTTCACGAACCACTCCTCTAACTTCTTCCTTACCTTTTTGTAATAAGTCTTTCCCACAGGGATCTCCTCGCCGCTATTTAAAAGTAAAGACGTCCGGCTCGCTTTTTTAATTTTATTTACTGGCACTAAAAAAGAACGGTGAACCCGGAAAAATCCCAAATCCGATAACCGTTCTTCCATCTCCTCCAACGCTGCATAAGCTTCCACAATTTCCGTGTCGCAATGAATCTCTATGATCCGTCCGAAGATTTCTATGTAATTAATCTTTTCCGTTTCTAAGACATGGTACTCGCCCCGCGACCGTACCAGCAGCTTTACGGGCACATACTCCTGGTTCCTTTCCAGCACCTTCTCCAAAAATTTCCGGTAGAATAGCAAGGATGCTTCTTTTTCCACAATTTCTGTCCTCGACGTGAATTCAAAAGCATCCTCAATACGCTTATTGTCTTCCTTAAAACAAAAAACGATATTGTGCATGAATATCCCTCAAGAAGCCCGATAATAATGCCAATATTTATACTGAAATTATATAAGCAAAACCGGATTGTTCTCTATTTAAGAACAATCCGGTCTGAATATTATTCACTTTTTATGTATAAAACTAGTTTTTCTTTACGCCGATTTCTACTTTCTCGCCGTTAATATCCCATTCCTTGGAAATACCATCCACCTGACCAGTTACAATATCACTTGCCATAACGTCTGTCAGCATCATGTCTTTCTTGCGGTTTACGATATCCTCTACCTTTGCATTGTTATTGATATAAATTGTAATCATATCCATAACTTCGAAGTCTGCTTCTTTTCTCATAGTCTGGATCTTACTTACCAGCTCGCGGATGAAGCCTTCTTCAATCAGTTCGTCATTCAAATGCAGATCAAGAACAACGGTAATACCAAAATCGCTCATGGACTCGAAGCCTTCTACCTGAGCAGTTTCAATCAGCAGGTCATCCTTCGCTAATTCAACTTCTCCACCGGATAAAGCCAGTTTCAGGCTGCCAGTAGCATTGATTTCATCCATTGCTGCATTTCCATCAACTGCTGCCAGAGCATTTCGGATTTCACCAACCTGTTTGCCGAATTTCGGTCCAACAGTCTTCAGCTGTGGCTTGAAGGAGTAAGAGGAGAAATCACGAACATCGTCTTTCATCTCGACCTTCTTAACATTCAGCTCGTCTGCAACGATATCCGTAAAGTAGGAGCTCATTTCCCATGGGGCCTTAATGTACATATTTGCTAATGGCTGGCGGTTCTTCATAGCAGAATTGTTTCTGCAGGCACGTCCCATTACAACTACGTCCAGTACATGATCCATGTTTGCTTCTAATTCTTTATCGATCAAGCTTTCGTCAGCAACCGGATAATCGCAAAGGTGGATACTTTCCGGAGCATCTTCAAAGTCACGGCGAACCAGATTCTGGTAAATATCCTCTGTCATAAATGGAACGAAAGGAGCTGCAGCTTTGCAGAGAGTTACCAGACAGGTATATAAAGTCATATAAGCATTAATCTTATCCTGCTCCATGCCCTTTGCCCAGAATCTGTCACGGCAACGACGAACATACCAGTTGCTTAAATCATCAATGAACGCCTGAAGAGCTTTGCCGGATTCCGGAATCTTGTAGTTAGTCATGTCATCATCAACTTCCTTCACTAAGGAATTCAGTTTAGACAGAATCCATTTATCCATTACCGGTAATTTCTCTGGCTCTAATTTATAATCTTTTGCATTGAAGTTATCAATGTTTGCATAAAGTACGAAGAATGCATAAGTATTCCATAAGGTACCCATGAACTTACGCTGGCCTTCTACTACAGCGTCTCCATGGAATCTGCTTGGCAGCCATGGAGCGGAGTTGGTGTAGAAATACCAACGGATAGCGTCGGAACCATATTGTCCAAGAGCTTCCATCGGGTCAACCGCATTGCCTTTGGACTTACTCATCTTCTGACCATCTTTATCCTGAACGTGGCCTAAAACGATAACGTTCTTATATGGAGACTGATTAAATACCAGGGTGGAAATCGCCATCAGGGAGTAGAACCAACCTCTGGTCTGGTCAACTGCCTCAGAAATAAAGTCTGCAGGGAAGTGTGCCTTGAACAGTTCCTGATTCTCAAACGGATAGTGGTACTGTGCGAAAGGCATAGAACCGGAATCATACCAGCAGTCAATAACTTCCGGTACACGGTGCATTTCTTTTCCACAGATTGGGCACTTAATGGTTACTTCGTCGATGTACGGTCGGTGAAGCTCGATATCCTCTGGGCAGTTGTCTGACATTTCTTTTAATTCTGCAATGCTGCCGATGGAATGCTGATGTCCACATTCGCACTCCCAAATATTCAAAGGAGTTCCCCAATAACGGTTACGGCTGACAGCCCAGTCCTGAACGTTCTCCAGCCAATCGCCGAAACGTCCTTTACCGATGCTTTCCGGAATCCAATTAACCGTATTGTTGTTACGGATTAAGTCATCCCGTACAGCGGTCATCTTGATGTACCAGCTCTCTCTAGCGTAGTAAATCAAAGGAGTATCGCATCTCCAGCAGAATGGATAGCTATGCTCAAAAGCAGGAGCGGAGAATAAAACGCCGCGTTCTCTTAAGTCCTGAAGAATTAATGGGTCTGCGTCTTTTACAAAGGTTCCTTCCCAAGGAGTTTCCTTTGTCATGCAGCCCTTGGAATCAACAAACTGTACGAATGGTAATTCATAATTTCTTCCGATACGGGAGTCGTCCTCACCGAATGCAGGAGCAATATGAACGATACCGGTACCATCGGTCAATGTAACGTAGTTGTCACAGGTTACATAATGTAATTTGCCTTTAATGTTGCTGTAGTCAACATTCGGAAACAGAGGATGGTACTCTTTGTACTCTAACTCTTTTCCTTTATATCTCTTGATTACTACATAGTCAGACTCTAAAACGGTATCCAGTAAAGCTTCTGCCATGTAATAGAATTCGTCACCTTTCTGAACCTTTACATAAGTCTCATCCGGGTTTACGCAAAGAGCGGTATTGGATGGAAGGGTCCATGGAGTTGTGGTCCATGCCAGGAAGTATGCATTCTCGCCTGCAGCTTTAAACTTCGCAATGGCAGAACGTTCTTTTACGTCCTTGTAGCCCTGTGCTACTTCGTGGCTGGAAAGAGGGGTTCCGCAGCGTGGGCAGTAAGGAACAACTTTATAGCCTTTGTATAAGAGACCTTTGTCCCAAATCTGCTTTAATGACCACCATACGGATTCAATATAATCGTTTTCGTATGTAACATATGGATTCTCCATGTCCGCCCAGAAGCCAACGGTAGAGGAGAAATCTTCCCACATGCCTTTATACTGCCAAACGCTTTCTTTACATTTCTCAATAAAAGGAGCCAGACCGTATTCTTCAATCTGCTCTTTTCCGTCCAGTCCTAAGAGTTTCTCAACTTCGATTTCAACTGGAAGACCGTGAGTATCCCAGCCAGCTTTTCTAGGAACTTCGTAACCCTTCATGGTCCAGAAACGTGGAACCAGGTCCTTAATAACACGGGTTAAAACGTGTCCAATATGAGGCTTGCCGTTGGCTGTTGGTGGTCCGTCGTAGAACATGTACTGAGGCTTTCCTTCGTTCTCTTCCATGCTCTTTTCGAAGATGCGGTTCTCTTTCCAGAACTGCTCAACCTTTTTTTCTCTTGTCACAAAATCCATGTTTGAATTAACTTTTTCGTACACTTTCGTTTCCTCCTTTTTCTCACAGGCTTTCTCGTCACCTGTAAGCGTGTCCGTTTTTTATTATAGCCTTAAGGCTTTAAGCACTAGTTATTCAGGCTGTGGGCTTTATCCAGCAGCTGATGCTTCGTCTGGTAAAGTCTATCGGAAAGATCCACATAAACCTTGCTTGGATTTACCAGACGTCTGGTCTCATCCCACAAAGTATTCAGTTCTTTCGCACAGTTTTCTGTAATTTCTGCTACGCTTGGGCTTTCATAAACGCAAACGCCTTTATCAAACACTTTTACAAGAAGCTCTCTTAAAGTAAAGGTGCCGGCTTTTACTAAAGTCTTTTTCCAGGTATTGACTGGATCAAAGAGCAGAATGTCTTCATCTTCACTGTATTTTTCATCTGCCATACAGATTAAGTCGCCGATGATTTTTCCGGTTTCCTTGCCATAAATACGGTAGATGGTCTTGTTGCCAGGGTTGGTAATCTTTCCAATATTTTCGGATACTTTAATCTTCGGCAGGAATTCTTCGGAACCTTCTGGTTTTACAGCAACTAATTTATATACGCCGCCGAAAGAAGGCCAAT
>JAZUGA010000016.1:0-26837 GCA_045640945.1 Lachnospiraceae bacterium
ATAGAAAGTACCTGAACGGAAAGTAGGTCATGGAACAAATCCACAGTCAATCCCGGAAAACCATCGGATTCTCCGAAAATCACACGGAACCCGTCCATATTGTCCCGGTCCATAACCGTCAAACGATAATCCAGAGCGTACTGAACCCGTCTCTCCCAAAAGGCTTCGTTAAAAGTATCATTCGCATTTCTGGAAATAATGCGGACACGAATCTTACTATTGGCGCTGTAAAAACCGCTACCAATATATTTTCCCTTTGGAGAAAGGACATCCACAATGGCACCGTTGGCGATTTCTCCAACGCTTACTTCTTCCGCGTCAATGTCGGACTCGTAAACCCATGGATGACCGGTAGAAAGCCACCGCTCTCCTTTTTGTGAAACGAATATTTTGTTATATTCACGTTCTATTTTCATTAGTCGTTTTTAATATGAACATCTAACTGATTGAATGGAACAACAATTCCTTCTTCTTCGAAAGCTTTCTGTGCAGCCTGAAGAAGTGCGAAGTAAGTATCCCAGTAGTCTGCACTCTTGCACCATGCTCTCATGGTGATCTTCATGCCGTTTCCAGCGCCGTAATCGGAAATACGTGCGAATGGAGCAGGATCTTTAACAACCAGTTCTTCTTTTTCGCAGATTCCTAAAATGATTGCTTTAACTTTTTCTGGATCATTTCCAGCTACGGAGAAGTCCCAATCAACTCTACGAAGATCTTTCTCTGAGAAGTTAACTACGGTTCCGGTAGAAAGTCCGCTGTTTGGAAGATAAACTGCTTTGTTATCTACAGTAATAATCTTTGTGTAGCAGATTTTGATTTCTTCAACTGTTCCGTCATGTCCCTGAGCACTGATATAATCACCAAGTTTGAAAGGACGAGTAATCAGAATCATAACGCCGCCAGCTAAGTTGCTTAATGTTCCGTTAACAGCTAAGCCAACGCAAACGCCTAAAGAAGCGATAACTGCGCTAATTCCGCCAGTTTCAATTCCAACATAACCGATTAAGCATACAACTACTAAAATCTTCAGAGCGATTTTTCCTGCATAACCTAAAGTTTTTCCTAAAGTTTCGTCAAGTTTTCCTTTTTCCAGTAACTTTTTAATAAGCTTGTCTACTACTACATTGATAACCTTGAATGCAATAATCAGAATGATGATTGCGATAACCAGACGGATACCGGAAGTAGTTGCCCAATTAATAACTGTGTCTAAAAATCCCATTTATGTTCCTCCTTTGCGGCTTTTCGCCGTTTATTAATTATGGTACGCTGTACCTTTTATTTTACACAAAAACCTTCATGATTTCATTAGGAGATTTGCCTTCTGCGGACAATTTCATGACTTCGTGAAGAATCGGATCTGCATGTGCAAAGAATTTTTTTAATCCAGGGCAGAGATAATACTGTCCTTCCTCTCCATCTTTGCTGATTCCAAAGCGATCCTTTGGACAGCCTCCGTTGCAACAGGACAGGTATTTACATTCCCGGCACTCTTTCGTCAGTTTATCCCGCTTGTCGTTACCAAAAGCTTTCTGCTCCTGGCTTTCCAGCATTTCTTCCAGGCTTTTTCCACCTAAGAATCCCAGACGATGCTCGTTATCCACAAAGTGATCGCAGGAATAAATGGCTCCATCTTCCTCCGCAATCAAAGCACGCCCACAGGTAGGTGCCATCCAGCAAAGACTCGCTTCACCGCCAGCCCATACTTTCGCCGTTTCTGCAAAGAGCTGCACATCCAGCTTTCCTAAATCCTTCCGTACCCATTCATCAAAAACAGTAATCAGGAAGTCTCCATATTTTTCCGGAGTCACAGACTCTTTTGTGAAAGTACCATCCTCTTTCCGGACTACGATTGGAATGAACTGCATCCATTCCGCACCCAAGGCCTTCAAGCCGTTATAAACGCCGAGAGGGTCTTCTGCACTATCAGAGCTGACCGTACACAGAAAGTCCGGATGAACGCCTGATTTACGTAACTTGTCTACATTTCTGCAGATTTTGTTATAGGTCGGATTTCCGCCTGCATCCGGACGATTTTTGTCATGGACCCATTTTGCACCGTCCATGCTCAGTCCCACATCGAAACGGTTCTCCTTTATAAATTTCGCCCAGGCGTCATTCAAAAGAAGTCCATTGGTCTGAAGATTGTTCCAGACCGCCCAGCCTTCTGGCAGATACTTTCTTTCCAGCTCGACAACTTTCTTGTAGAAATCTATGCCGGCAATGGTCGGTTCGCCTCCATGCCACACGAAAGAAACTACCGGCCCAGGACTGGCTTCTATGGTCTCCCTGATCAGCCGCTCCACAAGAGAAAAATTCATGCGGGCCTGCTTTTCATGGGCAGAAAACTGCCCTTTGTCCAGATAGTAGCAATAGTGGCATTTCATATTACAGCGGCTGCCTACGGGCTTCGCCATTACCACAAAAGGTTCTTTCATGTCTTTATTTCAGATGTTTGTCGAAGAAGGCCAAGGTCTTGTTCCAGCCATCCATAGCAGCTTCCTGACGATACATCGGGCTGTGATAATACCACATGCCATGGCCTGCGCCATCGTAACGATGGAACTCATACTCCTTGCCTAATTCTTTTAATCTTGCTTCTAAAATGTCTACTTCTTCTTTTGTTGGGCTTACGTCTTCGTTGCCAAAGATTCCCAGAAGAGGACACTGAAGATTTTCTGCATAATCAATTGGAGCAACCGGTCTCTTCGGAGTCAGTTTCTCCGGAGGGGTTACTACCCCGCCGCCCCAGCAATCAACTGCTGCATCAACGCCTTCAACGGTACATGCTGCCAGGAATGTATGGCGTCCGCCACTGCACATTCCGATAACACCTGCTTTACCGTTTGAATTTGCCTGATTATGTAAAAAACTAAGAGCGCTTGCTGTATTTTCCATTACCTCGTCATCACTCGCGCCGCCTGCTTCCATAGCCTTCTTAGCTACTTCTGCAGGAGTTCCATGTCCAAATTCCTCATAAAGGTTTGGACAGATTACGCTGTAGCCATGCTGGGTAAAACGTCTTGCTGCTTCACGGCAGAACTCATCCCAGCCTGGCATATGCGGAATCAGAACGATTCCCGGATACGGACCATTTCCTAAAGGTCTGGACCAGTATCCTCTGACATATCCACCGTCTTTTTTCGGAATCATGACGGTTTCGGCGATCATTCCTTCATACTCGCCAGTATTCAGATCATTCCACATAATTTGACTCCTTTCGTTTCTATATTTTCCATAAAAATACTTTATTACAATACCTTCATAAACTGATTATATAAATAACGTTCTCCATTATCAAGACTTATGCCTTCGTTCTTTTATTGCGGTTTAATTTTGCCCGTGTTATACTATTTTCAAAATAATATATGTATGAAAATTGGAGGGAAAAACTATGACTCTTACACCTAGAGAAAATTATCTTCGTGTGTTAAACCGCGAAATTCCTGAGTACGTTCCATCACCATACGATCCTTATCGTGACATGGTTAAGGAAGAACTTCTTACCCCTGCAGTAGCTCCAGAAGGAACTATCGTTACATCTTTCGGCGTTGAATACGTTGGATGCCCAGAGCTGAACATGGGCGCTATGCCAAACCCTAACAAAATCATCTGCCCAGATATTACTGAATGGGATAAATATGTTCATCATATCGACATTTCTAGCCGTGACTGGGAAGCTTACTACAAACCACAGGAAGCAAACTGGGACAGAACAAACCACGTTCTTTCCATCGGTGGATCTGACTACTGGCTGACCGCTGTTTCTTTCATGGGATTTGAAAATGCTGTACTGGCTATGTACGAAGAGCCAGACGCATTCAAAGAAATGTTAGAGTATGTTGCTGATTTCTACATCGAAGTTATGAAACAGGAAATCTACTACTGCAAACCGGATATCTTCGGTATCATGGATGACGATTCCGCTTATCGTATGCCTTTCTTCTCAGTAGAGATGTACCGCGAATTCTTCAAACCTCTTCAGCAGAGACATATCGACATCGCTCATGAGAACGGCATGATTGTTACCCGTCATGACTGTGGTAAATGCGAGCAGTTCATTCCTGACTGGATTGAAATGGATGTTCGTGCTTGGAACCCTGCACAGGTTTCTAATGACCTTAAGGGCATCAAAGCTAAATACGGCAACTTACTGACCCTCGAAGGCGCATGGGACAACCAGGGTGAATTAGGTCGTGCAGACTGCGACATTCAGTACCTGAAAGATTCTCTGGCTGAGTACGTTGATACCTTCGCTCCTGGCGGTGGATTCACATACAGTGCACACCTTAGCGCACGTCCAACCGAGCCTGGCTTCGATGAGCGTAACCAGATTATCCGTGACTTCTACGAAGACTACGTTCGTAACTACTATCAGAATCACTAAGAATTTTTGAAAAAGTTCATATAAAAAACAGGATGCGGCTGCATCCTGTTTTTTTGCGAATTATTAATTATTTATTCTTCTTTTTTGTCGTCATCATCGCCGTCAAGCTTGTCCGCAAGAGCTTCAGCTCCTTCTTCTGCGGAACCAAGAATGCTCTTTCCTAAACTCTTGAAAGCAGATCCTAAGTCCTTACCGGTTTTTCTCCAGCTTCCATCTGCAAATACGTTTGGTTCTTCCTCTTTTTCCTGTTCTACTTTTGCTGCTGTATTTTCATCGTCATTCTTTTTATCTTCTGCCCATTCTTCTACGTTATCAACTGTAGTTTTTGCAGAACGAACCAAAGTTTTTGCTAATCCGGTAAAAGCACCGCCCAATTCTTTCCCAGTTTTTTTCCAATCTTCTTTTCCCATGGGTTTTCCTCCTTAAAATACTTTAAAAATAGATTTTGCTGCTGTCAGCAACAGGTTGTTATTGTATATCAGTTTCAGTACGCTGCTCTGTTCGATAATATCTACGATTTTCACTCCAAAGGTTGTCTGGGAAAGGGCCATAATAATCAGGCAGATGCACCATACGATTAAAATGCCTTCCACAAATCCGACAATAGCACCGAACAACCGATTCACCCCTCGGATAATCGGTATTTTTCCAATTACACCGACAACACGGAGTAAAATCCGAAGAATCAGATAAATAACAATCAGCAGAATAATGTAGGCAATGGCGTCAATAGCGGTTGTAGAAAGCCTAGTGCTTAAGTAGTCTTTAAAATTGCTTACACCATATTCATTATATCCGTCTTTTTCGTTTTTCTCCTGAATGTCTTCCTTCAGGAATTTTGGAAGTGGCAAACCATCAATAACCTTCTCCTGTACTTCCTTTGCTTTGTTTATCAATTCTCTGGCAGATCCGTCAATTCTCTTTTCTACAAAAGAATCGATACTTTTTTCTACAGATGTACCAATGAAAGTACCCTGTAAAAATTTTGAAAAATGGGGTGCAAGAATACCTGCTGCCACAATGGTTACCACCAACGCCAGGGTTGTCAGAATGATTCTTAAAAAGCCTTTGCGATACCCATTAAAAATACAAAACAACAAAAACAGTACGACTATGATTGTTGCAATTAATGCGATTGTACCCATTCTTCTCCTTTCCGATTATTTCTGTCTCGTTCTATAAGTCTGTAAAATGGCTTTATTTCAGCCGGATAAATTCTGTATCTGAGGAGGAAGCCAGAACAAAGTCCGTTCCCCTTCCACAATAGCTCATAGCATAAACCGCTTCGTCCATCTCCAGCTCCATTTTCTTTACGCCGCTGAAGCTGTACATTTCGCAGTCGCCACCGGAATAAAGAAGAATGTTATTTCCTGCAAAAAGGACTTTATTGTATGCAAAGTCGAAGCCTTTGGAAAATACGTCCTTTCCGTTCAGGTCCATAACTTTAAGAAGATAGTTTTCCTCTCCTTCTTCCGCTTCTACAACCATGCCCAGATATTTCTCACTGAAGAAAATACTTTGAATTTCTTCGCCCAGATCCAGATTTTCAAAAACCAGCTCTGGAATTGTGTTAAAGTCGTAAATGGAAATGGCATTATCTCCTACTACGCAGACTTTTCCTTTATCCATAAAGTGAACGGAAGTCAGAATCGTGGACTCATACTGATTAAAGCCGCCCACAACCATGTCTTCGCCACCGTTTCCATTGGAAAAGTCATAGAATACGACCTTGGACTCTAAGGTTCCTTCGCTGACATAAACAAAAGTTGCTGCCATTTTGGAGCCGTCTGGTGAAAGGGCAATATCCGTCAGATAACCGCTGGAAGAAAATACACTTTTTGCAGTAACCAGTTCGTTACCTTCCTTATCTACGACTTCGATGTAGTTTGATTCGGCATCACTGGTCGCTGCTGCCACAATGCCCTGATCAGATACTTCCAGATCCGTAATACTATGGGACAAAGTGATACGGTTTACCAGTCCACTGACATCATACAGGAAAATGTCTTTTCCCTTCATGTCCGCCGCTGCAAAATAACCACCACTGACCGCCGTCAGAGGCTGTGTCATTTCAAAACTTTCTGCCCAATGAATTCCATTGCTGTCAAAATAGGTTACACCTTCACTGCTGCTTCGTACGAAGCCGCCGCTATATTCAAATAATTTTGTCTGTTCATCGGTATTGGACAGTTCCAGACGGCTCAGGACTTTATAACTGGAAAAAGTGCGGAACCGCAAAAACAGAAAAGTTCCAACCGCTGCAAGAACAATCACCACTGCAATTGCAATTAAGATGATGTTCCTCTGCTTCTTCTGTCTTTTCTGGGAAAACTGTTTATTTCCCGATGGTATATTTTTTTTACGTTGTTGTTTTGGCATTATTTAATCTCGCCATTTAACAGGTCAATAGCCTGCATAATGGTTTCTGCTTTTCCTTCCTGAATAAGTGAAATCATAGAGTCGATTTTTTCGGTTGTCATATTCTTCTTACCCAGGTAAGCGCTGTAATTATTTGCCAGGTCGTCGGAAACAGCCTTAACTGCACTTCTCTTCATTTCCAGATCCGATTTAATTCCATTCAGTTCGGATTCCAGCTGATCGATTGCAGGCATGTTTTCTTTTTCAATTTCGTCTTTAATCTGAACTGCTGTCTCTTCGTCGAATACTCTTAAAGCCTCATCTCTTGCTTTTGTTTTTTCATCTACAATGGTCTGAGCCTGAGCGATTTCATCATCGAAGCTCTGAAGATCATATGCAGATTCATCTTTATCGGTACGGATGCCTTTGGTAATCTTTTTGATTTCTTTCTGGCTTGCTTCGATTTCATTTCTCTTTGCACGAGCTGCTTCAATTACTTCGCCCTTGCCTTTGGAATGGGTTACGATGAAAATAACTGCGTAGATTGCTGCAAAGAATACAACAACTGCTAAGTAAACTAAAACTTTTAAGAGCCACTGATCGGATTTAACAAACAGGCAAACAGCATTTGGAATAATTCCTAATGCGATTACAACAGTAATGATAAATACCAGGAAGTTCTTTCCGGTCTTTGGTGCAAACATAGAGTAGTAATAGAAAGAATTACAGAAAGAAGGAACGCCTTTTTCCTTGAAGGCCGCTTTGATTTCCTTGTTTGTAGCTTCCATCTTTGCTGCAAGGTCTGCTGTTTCGTTGTTGATTCTCTGATTTACAGCAGAAGCCTTTGCTTCTCTTCTTTTCTTTTCTGCTTCTTTCAGAACCTTTGTAGCTGCATCAACCTGCTCATCCTGAGCCTTCTTCAGGTCTCCTCTTCTTTCCTTTGTCGCATTTGCGATCTTATCTGCCATATATTTTTTCTGGCTTTCCAGATCTTTTTCTTTTGTCTTTACTGCTAATTCTGCATCGCCAACTGCTGCCGTTTTGTCTGCTTCATCAATAAGCTGAACTTTCACTTTCTCCAGTTCGGCTACTCCGCCGCCTAAAAAATTATTATCCATTGTATCCTCCTATACCTGTGCAAATACCTTTCCGATACTGTCATTTATTATTAAATCTGCCACGCTGTCTCTTGGTGTAGTGCTCTTGTTAATAAGCACCAGTTTATTACCTCTATAATAATCGATAAGTCCTGCTGCCGGATAAACCACCAGACTGGTACCTCCGATAATTAACATGTCTGCTCTGGAAATCGCTTTTACAGCGCCTTCAATTACGTCCGAATCCAGACCTTCTTCATAAAGAACCACATCTGGTTTAATCATGCCGCCACAGGCATCGCAGGTAGGAACCCCCTCTGCTGCTACCATGTATTCCGGTCCGAAGAACTTGCCGCATTTTGTACAATAATTGCGGTGAACGCTTCCGTGAAGCTCATAAACCACTTTGCTTCCGGCTGCCTGATGGAGTCCGTCAATGTTCTGGGTTACAACGGCTTTCAGCTTGCCCTTCGCTTCCAGCTCCGCCAGCTTTAAGTGGGCGGTATTCGGCTTCGCATCCAGAATCAGCATTTTGTTCTTATAAAACCGATAAAACTCCTGCGGATATCTTACAAAAAAAGTGTGACTTAAAATTGTCTCCGGCGGATAATCATATTCCTGATTATACAGTCCGTCCACGCTTCGAAAATCCGGAATGTTGCTCTCGGTGGAAACGCCTGCTCCACCGAAGAAAACAACGTTGTCGCTTTCTTCGACCCATTTTTTGAATTGGCTGATGTTATCTTCCATAACAATCTCCTTGTTGAAACACATCTATAATGTTACAATCCCACTATGTTCAGAATGTGGGGTAAGATTTTTAAAAATAATAAAATGCTTTGCGACCATGTGGCCGTTAACGACAATTACGAGCTCTCACGGACCAAAAAGGTCTTTGATGGGCTGGATGAAATCTGCCGTGAATTTAACTTAAGCGTTCCTCTTTGGCTGGATAGCAACGTTTCGGAATTCAAGAGAATTTCCAAAACCCGCTTCCGTTCCGATTCCTTCATTGAGGAAATCGAATTCGACTACCTGGAAATTCAGGTCATCGAAGAGGATTACTAAATCCCAACCGTCCTATGGGCGGTTTTTTATTTTTTGTATTTCGCCAAAATTTCTTTAATGTTCTTTTTATAGGTTTCTACGCCTGGCTGATTGAAAGGATTTACTCCTTCCACATAAGCGCTGACGCCGCAGGCATATTCAAAGAAGTAGAACAGCTGGCCTAAATAAAAGGCGCTCCTTTCCGGTACACGGAATAAAATCTGAGGCACTTCGCCATCGGAGTGGGCCTGGCAGGTTCCTGCCATAGCCTGTAAGTTGAGCCAGTCTACATTCTTTCCTTCCAGATATTTGAATCCGTCAAAATCTTCTTCAAAAGCCGGAATTCCAAGAACATCCTTTGTCGGTTTGATTTCGATAATGGTCTCGAAAATATTTCTTTCACCGTCCTGAATCATCTGTCCCATGGAGTGAAGGTCGGTCGTATAAGTCAGGGAAGCTGGGAAGATTCCATAGCCATCCTTGCCTTCGCTCTCGCCGAAAAGCTGTTTCAGCCATTCGGAGAACATCTTCAGGTCCGGATCGTAACTTTCAAAAATTTCAATATATTTGTCCCAGGAGTAAAGCTGCTGTCTTAAAGCCGCATAGCTTACTGCATCATTTACTTCCAGTTCTTCTGCATCTTCAGAGGACGCTGCTGCCATCTCGGTCAGCTCTTTTCTCATTGCTGCTGCGCCTTCCATCAGTGCATCGATATCACAGCCTGCTGCCGCAATTGGAAGAAGGCCAACAGCAGTAAGAACCGAATATCTGCCACCGATATCATCCGGAACAACAAAAGTTTCATAGCCTTCTTTGTCCGCCAGAGTTTTCAAGGCACCTTTTTCTTTATCGGTTGTAGCATAAATTCTCTTCGCAGCTTCTTCTTTTCCATACTTGTCTTCCAGAGCTTTCCGGAAAATACGGAAGGAAATGGAAGTCTCCATGGTGGTTCCGGATTTGGAAATAACATTCAAAGAAAAGTCCTTATCTTTTACCAGATCCAGAATGGTTTTAATGTAAGTAGCATTCATGTTGTTGCCGGCAAAGAAAATCTGAAGGTCGGAGCCATCTGCACATTTTAAGTTATGCATGCTGCCTTTCAGAAAATCCAAAGCTGCTGCCGCTCCTAAATAAGAGCCGCCGATGCCGCATACTACTAAAGCCTTGCTGTCTTTACGGATTTTTTCTGCTGCCCTTTTGATTCGCGCATACTCTTCTTTGTCGTAGTTCACCGGAAGGTCTACCCAGCCGGTAAACTCTGCGCCAGGACCTCTTTTATTCAGCAGAACATCCTCTGCAAACATAGCCTCTTCTACAAACTGTTCTATTTCATAATCCGGCAGTTCATCAATGCCGAAAAAGTTCAATTCTATATTGCTCATAAGCTTGATTTCTCCAGATAATCTCTCTGCTTCTGGGTTAAAGTATCAATATTTTTACCAAGGAATTCCAGCTTTCTTAAAGCAACTTCCTGGTCAACTTCTGCCGGAACCTTGATCAGTTTTTCGGTTAACGCGTCTTTATTTTCAACCAGATATTTTACAGAAAGAGCCTGAATAGCGAAGCTCATGTCCATGATTTCTGCCGGATGACCATCTCCTGCTGCCAGATTTACCAGTCGGCCTTCTGCCAGAACATAAATCCAACGTCCATCCTTCTGCTTATAACCCATAATGTTCTTGCGCATTTCCATAGACTCTGCGCAATTTGCTCTCAGCCAAGCGACATCTACTTCTACGTCAAAATGACCAGCATTGGAAAGAATTGCTCCGTCTTTCATTACTGCGAAATCTTCTTCTGTAATAACGTCGGTGCATCCGGTAACGGTAATGAAGAAGTCGCCAATCTTGGCAGCTTCCTTCATCGGCATTACTTCAAAGCCGTCCATAACGGCTTCGATGGCTCTTACCGGATTTACTTCGGTTACGATAACCTTTGCGCCCAGACCTTTTGCTCTCATGGAAACGCCCTTGCCACACCATCCATAGCCTGCCACAACAACATTCTTTCCGGCAATGATCAGGTTGGTGGTACGGTTGATTCCGTCGAATACGGACTGGCCAGTTCCGTAACGGTTGTCGAAGAAGTGCTTGCAGTCGGCTTCATTTACCATAACCATAGGGAACTTCAGCTGGTTTGCTTCTGCCATAGCTTTCAGACGGATAATACCGGTTGTGGTTTCCTCGCAGCCGCCGATAACATACGGAAGCTTGTCCTGCATTTCGGTGTGGAGCATATGAACCAGGTCGCCACCGTCGTCTACGATAATGTTGCAGTTATGTTCTAAAACTTCCTTTATATTGTCGAAGTATTCTTCTTCGGTGCAATCGTACCATGCGAAAACCTCGATTCCACTTTCTACTAAAGCTGCTACAACGTCATCCTGGGTGGACAGTGGGTTGCTGCCCGTTGCGAATACTTCTGCGCCGCCAGCTTTCAGCACCTGGCAAAGATATGCGGTCTTTGCTTCTAAGTGTACGGAAAGAGCGACACGGATGCCTTCGTAAGGTTTTGTTTTTTCAAACTCTTCTTTCAGCATGGAAAGAAGAGGACAGTTTCTGCGTACCCATTCAATTTTCTGATGTCCGGATTTTGCCAGAGTGATGTCTTTAATATTGCTCATGTTTTTGCCTCTCTTTAGAATTTCAGCATTCCTAAACGGTCTGCGATTTTTTCTACTTCGTAGTAAACACGCTCTTCTTCTACGGTGAGCATTTCTTTGTTTTCCATAACAAGGTCGCCGTTAATGATTACGGTTTCTACTTCTCTTCCGGTTGCAGAGTAAACCAGTCCGCTGACGATGTTGCAGCTCGGGAAGAATTCCGGCTCGTAACGGTTCAAGATGGAAATGTCAGCCAGCATGCCTTCCTTAATCTCACCTAATTCTCCTTCCAAACCGATGGCTTTCGCACCATTTATGGTTACATAGCGGAGAACGTCCTGAGCGCTGATGCACTGAGCTTTCTGCGTATCGCCTTTATAAATCAGAGCCGCCATATTCATTTCGGAGAACATGTTCTGGGAGTTGTTGCTTCCACAGCTGTCGGTACCGATGCAGCAGTTAACGCCTGCGTTCAGGAATTTTTCTGCCGGCATGAAACCATTGCCCAGCTTCATGTTACTCTTTGGATTCAGCGCAACGCTGACGTTATGTTCCTTCAGAATCTGAATGTCTTCGTCGGACACTTTAACACAATGAGCAGCGATGGTCGGAACATCGAAAATTCCTAAATCTGCTACATATTTGATTGGGGAGCAACCATGATCCTTCCAGCAGTTTTCAACTTCGTTGTCACTCTCTGCCAGATGGATCGTCTGTCCTACGCCGTACTCTTTTGCCAGCTCAGCGATTCTTACCAGATTGTCTGCCGGACAGCTATATGGAGCATGTGGTCCAAACCAGAATTTTAATCGGTCAACGTCTTTGAAAGCTTCCTTTTCTGCCAGAAACTCGTTAATCTGATCTTCGGTATGTGGATTGCCAACTGGACCATCCATGCCACGGGTCAGAACCGCTCTCATTCCACTCTTGTAAGCAGCGCCTGCACATGCACTTTCCGGTCCGGTAAGAGCGCCGCCCCTGCTGGATTTAATGTACATGTCTACATAACTGGTAGTTCCTGTTTTTATCATTTCAATGTTATTGAGAAGGGTTCCCCAATAGCAATCTTCTTCGTTAATGTAGTTCTCTGCAGTCTGTACCTTATTCAGCCAATCCCAGAAAAGCATGTCGTCCGCATAGTTACGGAAAAAGCTCATGTAAGCATGAGTATGGGCATTAACGATGCCAGGCATCGCCAGCTTATTGTTGCCATTAATTTCTTTATCTGCTGCAAAACCTTCCGGCTCTTTATCTAAAGACGCGATGCGGTTTCCAGAAATGTATATGTCGTGATTTTCCAGCACAAAACCTTCTTCTGTGCGAATCAGTGTCTGAATATTTTTAATCTTTATATTCATATTTTTCCCCTTTTTTCGATACTTTGGGCATTTTATTCCATTTACATTTTATCGCAAAACATCCTTTATAACAAGCCACACATAAGGTATAATATTGTAAAAATATCGTGTTATTTTTTGCTCCACGTTGTGGAAAATATTCTTGTAGTTACGAACAGGAAAGGCATACAAAATGAAAAAAATTCTTCTCACCGGCGGTGGCACCGCAGGACATGTAACACCGAATATTGCTCTGATTCCTTATCTGAAAGAGGCGGGGTTTGAAATAGAATATATGGGCTCCTACGAAGGCATCGAAAAGTCTCTGATTGAGGCCCAGGGCATCCCTTACTACGGCATCTCTTCCGGCAAGCTGAGAAGATATCTGGATATTAAAAACCTGACCGACCCAGTCCGTATTCTGAAAGGTCTGAAGGAAGCAAAGAAATACATGAAGGAACATAAACCGGACATCGTATTCTCGAAAGGTGGTTTCGTTTCCGTTCCTGTTATTTTCGCAGCAGCAGAATGTCACATTCCTGTTGTAATTCATGAGTCCGATCTGACTCCTGGCCTTGCAAACAAGCTTTCCATTCCGAAAGCTACTAAGGTCTGCTACAACTTCCCAGAAACCGAAGAATATCTTCCAAAAGGTAAGTCGGTTCATACTGGCCTTCCGGTCCGTAACGAACTTCTTGCCGGCGACCCAAAGAAAGGCTATGAATTCTGCGGTTTCCCAGAAGATAAGCCGATTCTTATGATTATCGGCGGAAGCTTAGGTGCTCAGAAGATTAATGAGACCGTCCGTCTGGCTTTAGATGAACTGCTGAAAACGTTTTATATTGCCCATGTATGCGGCAAAGGAAAAATGGACGAGAGTTTTGAAGGCACTCCTGGTTACAGACAGTTTGAATATGTCAGCGAAGAACTGCCGGACCTTTTCGCAGCTTCCGACCTGATTATTTCCCGTGCTGGTGCAAATGTAATCTATGAAATCGCGGCACTGAAGAAGCCTTCTCTTCTTATTCCTTTAGGAACGGACCAGAGCCGTGGCGACCAGATTCTGAATGCAAAATCCTTTAAGAAACGTGGCTTTGCAGAGAATCTATTTGAAGATGAATTAAGCCGTGAGTCCCTGATTAACGACGTTATCGAAGTAAACAAAAACCGTGATTCCTACATCCAGGCTATGACCGAAGCTGGCAGCGCCAATGCGGCACAGAAGGTAACGGAAGTAATTTTGGAAGTGCTGAACGGAAAATAAATGGATGCGGATATAGAATTAGCAAGAAAGATTTCTACAAGCACCATTGATATGGAAAAAATAAATCTACTCCTTCCGGAAATTCAAAAGCTCACAGTCAAAAAAAGCAAAAAGCTGAGCCGCTAACAAAAGCGGAAGAAGCTGCCGCAGACTCCTTTGCAAATAACCTTATGTAAACAAAAAGACCGTTGCAAAAATCGCAGACGGTCTTTTTCTATTCATTCTATGCTCAATATTTATTTCAGCGCTTCTTTAATCTTTACCAATGCAGCTTCTAACTTTTCGGTATCCTGCTCACCTGGTTTCCATCCGAAAATTACTTCCTGATCTTTGTATCTAGGAATTAAGTGGATATGGAAATGGAAAACGCTCTGTCCGGCGCATTCATTATTATTCTGAAGAAGGTTGAATCCATCTGCGCCAAATACATCGGTCAGAACGATAGCCATCTTCTTTGCCAGCTGATAAGCTTTTCCGATTAACTCTTCCGGAATTTCGTAAATATTTGCAAAATGTTCTTTTGGAATAATCAGAGCATGGCCAACGGTTACCGGACCTGCATCAAAAATAACCTTGAAATCATCGTCTTCATAAAGTGCGTTTGTAGGAATGTCGCCATTAGCTAATTTACAAAAAATACAATTAGGATCTTTCATTTTTCTTTTTCCCTCCACCGTAAAAAGATATTGTTAATAATATTCCGAACAAGAATCCTGCAATGTGCGCCACTGCATCAACTTGTGAATTTGTAAAATTGGAATAGAACAGGAAAAGCAAAACGATGCCGATACGCATCCACATCATGGACTTGCTCATCCGTCCCCGGTTTTTATAAGTCATTACAACGACCGCTCCGATCAGGCCATAAATCGCTCCGCTGGCTCCTGCCGAAACAGCATTTGCATCCGTAAAATAATATACTGCCGCAGATACCAATCCAGCGCCGATGCCTGTAAGGAAATAAATGACCAGATACTTTATGTGGCCCAAGGTGCCTTCCAGATTATGTCCCGCTATGCCTAAATATAACATATTTCCCAACAGATGCTGAATATTAAAATGCATAAACATGCTGGTCAAAATCCGCCAGTACTCATGGTTTTCAAAAATGTACGGTCCATAGCTGGCGCCCATGGCCGCCATATAGCTGGCCTTACTCGGATCGCCCTTTAATAAAAGAATAATGAACCAGATAACATTAATGGCAATCAGCACAATGGTTACAATCGGCAGGGTCTTTAAGTTTAACTTTTTTCCAGTCTTTGCGGAGCTTGAAGTTCTTGTCGTCGAGGAACGATAAGTTGGAGAACTCGTTGCCGTAGCTTTTGGAGTTTCCCAGATTTTCAAGCCGCTTTCTTCGATGGTTTTCGTAAGTCCGTATCTCAATCCAAAGAAATCATCCGGCATATCGTCATAAATACGAAGCTGACGATTCTCCTCATCTACGAGCCACAAGCTAATATTCGGGATCTGCACAAAATGCTTGTCCCGCTCCACATCATCCGTAACCAGAAGAAACAACGCCCGTTCACTGGATACATGCGAGGAAATCTGACTGAGGAAATTCTGAACCAGACTTTCGGAAATTACCTTATCCTCCGTGCTGTGCAAAAGCACACAGAAAATCAAGTCGCCGTCCACCCTGTTTGCTAAAATCATGTAATTCGGTGCGGCTACATTTGTCTGTGCGAAATTCTGTTGTCCAAAAAATTGTACTAACTCGTCATAAACCATGTAGATATTTTAACAATATTTTGATTTATGTTCAACGATGTTCCTCTTTTCCGAAATCATAAAATTCAAATCCCAGGTCATAGTCCGCTTCTTCTTTCACCGTTTCCACCGCATAACTCTTCATGATATTGTTGTAGCTGAATTCTTCTTCTCCATACCCATATTCTCGCACCCGGTCCATAAACTCACCGTTATTAATATCTTCCAGCACATCAAGAAATCCTCTGCCCTTCAAATACCTGGATAGTTTCACAAAAAAGGACTGCTCTTCTACTTCGCCCCGATATACTTTTTCCGGTTTATCTAGGGCAGTATCGAATTTCTCCGCTTCTTCAAAATCAAGCTCTTCCTCCAAATTCACTATGGAAAATTCGGAATAAGTTTCCTCGCTTAAAACCTCTAATAAGTCACTGATTGTAAAACTGTCAGACTGAGTTTTTTCGAAAAGTTCATAAGCCAGATGAACCGCCTTCTCGTCTTCATAATCCACTATTTGAAGAATGCTGCCGAACAGCTCCCGAAGTTCCACTACCATATTTCCGCTGTAAAATGGATCATAACAGAACTCAAAGTTGTTACCATTTGAATCAATAAAGATGCATTCTTTTTTAACAATGACATCATCCGGATCTAATAAATATTCATCCAAGGTATAAATCATGGTTTTTAAGGATAACAACAGCACCCGAATATTTTCAAAAGACATTTTTCTTTTGTCGAAAGCCGCAGAAAGAGATTGTTTCGAAGAAATGTCATACAGAAAATTAATTTCTCCATTTATCGCCTCATAATCGAACTTCAGCAATCCGGTAATATGATTATTCAGCAGCATCTGGATTTTGAAATTATTTTCCTTAAACCCATTCACCTTTTCGATTACCATATAATTCCGGTTAATGTTTTTCTTAAAATTAATATTCATTTCCCGCCTCACATTTCAGACTTCCTCCACCGGTTCCTTAGCCCCATTGCCTATTACATCCCGAAATCCATCCGTAATAGCCTTATATTTAAGCAAAGTCTTTCTTCCATTCAGATTTGAAATATTGATTTTTGTTGTGGATTTCGATATATCCGTCAGCTCCTGAATCATCGGAATCGGCACAAAGACCTCACTGCTTCCGGCAACCGAGAACTCGTCCTCTTCTCCTTCTACTTCCACCGCAATGTTTTTTGAAATAATCATCCGCCTGGAAAGCATCTGCATAATCTCATCTTTTACGGACTCCGGTTGCTCCGAATACTTTGTCGCATTTTCCATAATCATGTAAGAACTGACCGTATTCATCACTACGCAATCGTGGATAAACAGAGCGATAAACAGCATCGACACAATAATTACCATTACAATAGGTACTACTACTGCCGCCTCCAAAGTAAAGGCGGCCTTCAGTTTTTTTCTTTTCATTTTAATCCTCCCTTTCATTTTCAGAATGCTAACAGCAGCACATACCCGCCAAACAAAAATGGCATAAATGGAATTTCGTCTTTCTTTCCTTTTTTCCGGAAAATCAGAAGTCCTATGGAAAAAACTGCTGCCACAAACAAGCCAAGCATGATTAAAAATACGTTCCTCTCAAATCCTAGAAAGATACCGGTCGCAATCAGCATCAAACCATCTCCATAGCCAAAGGACTGCTTTGTGATTTTTCCAATTCCCAGGAACAAAGCGCCTATCAGACCACCCAGTAAGATGTCCCATATTCCCAATCGCTGGACAATCACCTGAAAAACAAATCCCGCTGCCACAATCGATAAAATAAATACCAACGGCAGTTCTTTTTTTCGGTAATCCATCCATGCCGCCGCAAATAAAGCTCCTAATAAAACGATTTCTCCTATTAACATCAATACCACCTGCATAAAGTTTCCTCCTTTTCCGATTAATGCGTCTCTCCACACTTCGGACAGGCATGTTTGTCTCCAATTTCCGATATATCAATTTCGTTTATTGTTCGCTTTAATCCAGCACAGTTAATATCGGTATGCCAGTTTGTTCCATAATCCGTGATGTAAACGAAGTCTCCTGCTGCCATATGATTTGCACAGGTACATTTTTCATAAATCTTGCCATCCGTATTTCTCGCAGAAGAAATTTCCGACACTGGAATCTGACGAATCGATAAATCCAGATAACTGCACTCCTTTGAGGTGTGATATACCGTTCCGTAAGGAGTTACATAAACGGTATGAGAATCGCCTTTGCCATCGGAAGAATCTTTTTGATCCAGTTTTCTTCCAATCCACACATGGCTATAGCTTCTTTGGGCCAACGAAAATGTCCCTATGGGTTCGGGAAGAAATGGAATCTGATAATTGTAATTCACAACAATATCTAAAATTCCCGTCTTCTCGTCGTAAGAGGAATTGTAGGTATATACACCGGAAGAACCCTCCATAATCCAGGAATTGTCCAACCGTTCTTTCCGTCCATCTTTCATCATCCAGGTTTTTATCGTCAAAGAATTAATGCCCGCAGATAAAAGACTTTCCGTGTCCGCATCCATCTCTGCTTCGTTAGAAGTAATAAGGTCATCTGCACAATCCACCAGATACGCCTTTTTTCCAATACTTCTTGCAGTCTCTTCCATCGCCAGCTGAATATCGGCCTGCAAAGAAAAAATCACCAGTATGTTAATAATCGCCAGCACAAAAAACATAAAAACAGGAAGAACCAAAGCAGCTTCTATGGTCAGACTTGCTTTTGTTTTCCAGGCAGAGTGAAATGCCCTTTCTCTATTTAGGAGAAGACCTTGTTTGTTCACGAGGGTGCCTTTCAGATTCATTTTTATTGTGGAAATTTTCATAGGATGGTCTTTCTTATAAACAAAGGACATTTCACTCTGCCCCAAATAACTGCTTTTACTATGGTTTCTAATATTCATAATGCTGCTCTATGCGGAACCCAAAACTTCCATCTCCTAATTGCAAGATGCCTCTTGCTCCCGGAAGCATTACAAAAAGTCTTGGTGCATCGTAGACGGCTTTTAAATCTACTGCCTGTATGGAATCTTTCAACCGGAATTTTTCATTTTCGTTTTTACACATATTTGCCTGAATCATATCCATGGTACGGAAATATAGCTTGGTCCGGTTCTCCATTAATAGCAAAAGTCTTAAATAGTCTTCATATCCCAGACCCTTCTCGCTGTTTTTTCCGTCCATGGATTCTGGCTGGAAGTTCTTTAACCCTTCTAAAGACAGGTTCCAGTCATCGCCGTCCTTAATCGTGGCAATCTTTTTTCCATCCAGCAGCACTTTCACATCAAGCATGCTCTCTGCCATGGTCCAGGCAGACATAATCAACAGCTGCACTATTTTGATTAAAAGAGGCTGGCCTGTAAAACCGATAATGGCGGCAGCTAACTCGTAGGTCTCCGCTTTTTTTGTGGAGTCTTTTAATAAACTGATGAAATTCAATCCCATACGGATAGAAATAATCTTGTTAATGACCGCTTCCAGATTGGCTTTGTCGTTTTTCTTTCCGGCAATGATATATTCTGTTTCATATTCCAGCGCCGTGTTTTCCTTACTTTCCAATTTATTTCCAAACATTTCGATCACGTACTCACAAAACAAGCCCTTCTCTATTCCTACATCGATGAGACTCTCTTTATCATCGTCTTCTCCTGTATCGAATTCTTTAAAACTCTCCGCTTCCTCGCCTTCTCCGCCTACGGATTCTTTATAATTCTCCGCTTCTCCTTTATCCGCTGCAGTTTTTCCTACGGTTTTTGAAGGGAAATCCGAAGTGTCGACTTCTTTATCTGATATTTCTCCGGCGATAAATTTCAGGACTCCGTCTTCAAATATATCGGTTATGACATCCAGAAAATCATCACTTTCACTTTCTACCGCAATGTTTTCGAAATTCACGCCCAGATTATCCAGATTGAAATCATCAAAAAGTTCTTCATAAGCCGTTAATTCCGATTTCAGTGCTTCCGCATTTTCCAAAGTCAGCCCTGCTTGCCCGTCCGTAATTAAAAAATCCAACTGATTCAGTTCCTGTAAATATTCGTTCGTAATATTTGCATTTTCATAAACGTGATAGTAGTCCGCATCTGTGTCTCCACTTTTTGCCTTGATGTCTTTTATTTCTTCTTCCACAACTTCATAAACTTCCTTGTCGTAGATCGTCTCTTTTTCTTTTAATTCTGCTTCCAACTCATCGACTGCAACTTTTGCCTTCCCCACACTCAGATAGTATTTTTCGGTTTCTTCGTTAATGTCCTCTAAGCATTCCGTCAGCTCCCTCTTCGTCTGATTCAATTCAGAAATGCCCGAAGAAAAATCCCAGACATGTTTTTCATCTCCGTCCTTCTCATATTCATCTATACTGGCTTTTAATTCCTTCAGGATATTTTTCGGATTATTCGCCAGGTTCTTGGCCTTATCGATTTTGTCCTTAATCGACGATACAGAATTTTCTACATCCACAAACAATTCCCGATATTCCTGAATCTGATCCATAAACTCACTAATCTGGTCACTCTGCTCAAAAATTCCAATATCGGATAATATTTTTTCAATTACCGTCTGGGTCATACGAAACTTCATGTACTCCACCACCTGATCCGCAAAAATTTCCCCTTGCTCATCGGTGGCCCAGATAATATCCACCAGTTCACTTCCCTCATAATTCACCTGATAAAGCGACAGATCATTTCTTGCTGCGGTGCCGGCAAGAGTCAGATTCTGGGTTACATAACCATTAAACTTTTCTGTAAATTCGCTCTCATCGTTCCAAAGGAACATAACTCCATATTGGGAAAATAAAGGTTCTGCAAACTCTGCAAAACAGGAATCTGCAGACATATAGGTGATACTTCTTAATTTAGAATTTATGGTGCTGACACGGCCGGATTCCACCAAGGTGCAAATCAAGGCCATAACGAGGACCAACATTAAAGCCAAATAAATGGTGATACTCGCCTTCCATTCTTTTCTTTTTTCGTTTTCTTCCACCTTCATAATGTGTATCCGGCCACGCCGCCCCTTTATAAAGAATTAACCTGGTTGTTGATATTGGTGAAAATAGTCTTAGCTAAAGCCACAACCTGATCCTTGAAAATAATTACCAATCCTACTAGGACCAACAGAATTAAAATTACTTCCACAACGCCTACTCCGTCTTCCTCCCTCAGAATCTTGTTTAATCCGAAGGAAAAAATATTTTTTAAATTACCTGTTATTGTTTTGATCATATATCTCCCTCCTTATCATTTATTTTATCGACTCTCCGCCCATCAGAAATTAATGGACATCAATGCCGGTACCGCTATTATTACAAGGACCACGATCAGCATCAGGACCATCGGCACTAATAATTTCGTGCTGGCCTCTTCGCCCTTTTTCCTTGCCAATCGTTTTCTCTCTTCAAAAGCTTCTTCCACTTCTGTCTTCAGACTCTGCTTCATTCCTTTGGAACCTAACGCAATATTCTGTTCCAGAATATTGGCCAGCTTAATGTAAGAATGGAGGCCGCAGCGTTTTCCAAATTCCGAAATGGCGGCCCGTTCGCTTTCTCCGCTCCGAATCTTTTCCAGAACCAGTTTCATTTCCTGGTATGCGAATCTCTGCTTTCCTTTTCTTTCATGATCCGCTACGATTCTTTCCCACGCTTTCAGCACGCTTAAACCAGCGTCATACAGAAGGCAAAGTTTTGATACGATTTCTGTATAATCAATCATCAGCTCTTCTGACCTTTTGCGGATTTTGTCTTCCAAGGTTCTGTCATAAAATCCCATTATGACGATCAGACCAATCACAGCCAGCAGCAGAATTGCGATGTCTTTGTTTTCTTTTTCATTTTTAAATTGGATTTTTTTTCCGTTGATTTTTTTCGGTAGATTTACCGTAGATTCATAGATACTATTACTATCTTCGATGCTTTTTTTAATTTCCTGTAACAGGATTTCTTTCTCATCCTGTTCCTTTGGAATCAGGATAATGGGGATAAGTACGGTCCTTTTTCCTTCATTTAATACTAAATTTGCATATAAATTAACCAATTTACCCTGGTTATCCACATTATCCACCGAGATATCCCCATTATATGCAACATAGTCTAAATCCTTTATTTCCCAATAGATTTTCACATTCTGATATTCGGAAATTAAATATAAGGGTTTATTAACCTTATCTAAACTCTCATTTTCTCCCAAGATTTCCTGTTTAATTTCTTCACTTACCCAGTCGAAAATCTCGTTTATTTCTTCTTCTGTATATTGACGTTCTTCTATTTCAAGATCAATATTTTCCGTCTTTCCATCATAGGTTACTTGAACCGGATAGTTCGTAGAACCGCCTCCTGGACCATTTCGTTCCAACTGATTTAGAGTCTGAATTTTATTGTTGGTAAAACAGATTCCTGCTCCTAGAATACCTACAATCAATAATACAGAAATTGCATAAGAAATTTTCCGGACATAATAAATGAATTTTTCTGTCTCTACATTTTCTTTGACATAAATCTGTTTCAACATCATTTCAATTTTGCTCCCCCTCTTTTCCGGAAAGAATTTTCGGAAAAGATCCAGACCGCGTCCAGCTAAGGGATATAAAAATCGCAGGCCATGTTCCTTTTTATCCAGATTCTGAAACAGTTCTTTTTTATATGATTTGCATATAAGCAATAAAACGAAAATTGAAAATGCAATTCCTGCATATAGATAAATCATGTTATACCTCAATATCCATAATCTTCACTGATAAAAAATAAGATGCTCCGTAAATCAACAGACAAATTATCATTACCAGAAGGCCTTTCAGGTTTCCATATAAGGGAGTCAGCAAATCCGGAGATGCAACCTGCATGTATAACAAGATTGCCAGTGGCATAACCGACATGATTTTCTGCTCTAATTTCTTTGAACGGATCACCACCGATATTTCATTTCTGGTATCGATTTTGTCAGCAATGCTTTCCGCCGTATCGTTAATAATCTCCACTAAGTCGCCACCAGTTCTTTTTGCAATTTTAAAAACGGAAACGAATGTATGGATATCTTCTATCGGATTCCGTTCCGCAAATTCCTCAAAGACTTTTTCCAGAGAGACTCCCAAAGATACCTGGTTCACCATTCGAATCAGCTCTTTGCTGATGGGTGCATCCGGTCCATATAAAACCAGCATTTCTCTTACGCTTTCTTTTAAGGCATTTTCTGCCGATTTTCCTGCTCGCAGAGCTGCTGCCAAAGCTTTTATGGCATCCTTAAACTGCAGATTTAATTTTTCCTGCTTCTCTTTCACTAACTTCGTTTTGTAATATCCGTGATAAAAATAAATAATTACTGGAAGAGAAAATAAAACCCAAATGGACCGGAAAAACATATAAAGGATTATTCCGAATACGGTATAAATTAATATTTCTTTGATTTTGTCTCTGGAAGACATTTCAATTTTTAATGCTTTTCCTTTTTTTATTTTTGCGAAGATGTCCATAAATCTGCACCTTTCTTTTTCATCATTTTCCTTCCCGTTGGATAAAGCCGAAGGGAATATTTCTTGCGTTCCTCTGTACCCGTCTCTTTTTTCCTACCCACATCTTCTGCCAGTTCTTTTTCTCTTCTGCCATATAAAAACAAAGGATTCATTACATACTTTCCGTTTTCATATCCGCCGATTTCCGTTATTTCCACAACCTTTCTGCTGCCATCTTTCATTCTTGCCAGATGGACCAGAAGATCTATGGCCGATGCAATCTGGTTTCGAACCGCTTCTAAAGGAATGTCCGCGCCCATCATTACCATCGTCTCGAGTCGGGTCAGCATATCCGCTGGAGAATTACCATGACCGGTAGACAGACTTCCGTCGTGGCCTGTGTTCATCGCCTGAAGCATATCCAAAGCTTCTGCTCCCCTTACTTCTCCCACAACGATACGATTTGGCCTCATTCGTAAAGACGTTTTAATCAGATCTCTTACTGTAATCTCATTATCTCCTTCCGTATTCGCTGGCCTGCACTCGAGACTTACCAGATTCTCAATTCCTTTAATCTGAAGTTCTGCAGAATCTTCGATGGTTACAACTCTTTCATCCTCTGGAATATATCCTGCCAGAATATTCAAAAATGTGGTCTTTCCAGAACCGGTTCCTCCGCTAATGAAAATATTGCTTCCACCCTTCACTCTTCTTTTCAGGAACTCCGCCGCCTGAGGAGTTATGCTTTTCATGGCAATGAGCTTTTCCATAGTTATGGCTTCTTTTGGGAATTTTCGCACGGTCATCACCGGTCCATTTATTGCAATGGGACTCAGCACAATATTTACTCTGCTTCCATCTTTTAATCTGGTATCTGCAATCGGTGAAGCTTCGTTAACACGCTTATTTGCTCCCGCTACAATCTGCTGAATAATATCCATTAACTTTTCCTCGGAAGAAAAACTTCCCTCGTACTTTTTAAGGATTCCCTGTTTCTCAATAAAAATATTCTCCGGGCCGTTAATCATGATTTCCGTAACATCGTCGTCTGCCAGCATTTCTTCTAAAATATCCAAACCTCTTATGGAATGAAAAAGTTCCCGGCAGATCTTTTCTTTTTCCTTCAAGGACAAATGCTTTTCCCGATACTCTTCAAAAACCATTTTTGAAATGATTTCATTCAGGTCTTCATCACTGATATTTCTAGATAAATCTATGCTATTGACTAGTCGTTCTTTTAATTCCTCTGTTAAAGTCATATTCATCCTCTCTCTGGATTCATTATTACCAGCTTCTCATTCAGGTCCTTCCGGCCTCTTCCCGTCAGATATTCCTTCAACATTTTCACTTTTCTTACTGCATATTCACCTTTCGTGATTGGAACATACACTTTCTCACAGCTTGAAAACACGTCCTCCAAATTCTTAAAGACTTCATACATATCCACTACCACCCATTCATAGTTTCCTTCCTTCGCCAGCATAGAAAAGAACTCCTTCCATTCGGAGAAACTTAATTCATCGATGTCACTTTGCTCCAAAGGCGATGTAAGAAAATCAAATCCACGGTAATGACCTATCGTTTTATTCAGTTCTTCTTTGATTTTTTTCGGATTGGTTTTGAAAAAATAGATTAAATCGGATATGGAATAATTCCCGGTCTGGTCCGGATCAAGAATTGAAAATCGGTCAAAATTCAGATAGAGTACGGGGCTGGTCATTGCCAGATTCGACACAATGTTCAAGGACATCTGGAAAGTTTCCTCACAAGGAATAAAAGAATAAATACCGATCATTCCACAGCTTTGAGAGTCTTCTTCTCCCTCTTCCATGTCCATATACTCCCGTAGTTCTTTTATGATATTTTCCATTGACTGATATTTGTTGATGTACCGAAGAGTACTTTTGGTTTTTCGCCGCTTTCCTAAATAGATAAATTTTCGGATATTTTCATGTGAGAGAAACCTTCCACAAATCTCCTCTTCTGGTTTTTCGTTGTCCACCAGCTCTTCCTGGGAAAATAAAAGCACGTCGATTTTGTTGCTTTTGATATAATCGGTTAAAGCTTCAAGGTCGGAAAATCCCAGAATCTCAAAAGGAAGATTTTTCTTTCGTTTCAGATAATCAGAGAATTTATCAATATACTCCCGGCTGCAGTCAAAAACAGCTAACACAGTTTTTTTCATTTGCAGTCCTCTTTTTTGTTAATTTGTTGATTGAAAATTATGAATTGAATAATTGGATTTTTGTTATTTGAAAAAACAGATTTTTATTCGCAGAACTATCACCAATAACAAAAGGCACATCCTTTTGGATGTGCCTCGAATTTTATTCTTGTATACTTCTTTTGTCAATGACGTATACGCGTATACATTTTATTATACATATTTTGTATATCAATTTTGAAATACTATATATAGAAGATGTTTCTGCAAATTTACTTATACATTATTTGTATAGTTCCCTCACGCCTTATAGTAATTGATCAGACAGCCTTTTAAGACGATTGTCTTTTCATCTTCGGTCAGCGGATCCATCTTCAGCGTAATCTGCTTGAAGTTGTTTTCCCTGTCCTCTGGATTTACTACGTAAGCATCAAAGCTGGTTGCTCCTGCTGCGATTTTTTCTGCAACGTCTGGAACGAAAATCCAATTTCCTTTTGCAAATGGAAGTTCTTCTTCCTGCCACAGGAATGGAATCATGCCCCAGTTAATCAGGTTGGAACGGTATCTCTTGGTTGCATATTCTTTCGCAATGTTTGCCCATCCACCTAAAACTTTCTGGCAGGAAGCAGCCTGTTCTCTTGCGCTGCCATCGCCTGGTTTTACTGCGTAGATGGTGCTGCCAATGCAGAAGCCGTCTTCTTCTAAGGAGAAATGTTCTTCGATAATTTCTTTTACTTCTTTGATTTCCGGAAGGGCTTCTACTAAGCAGGTTCCGTTAACTCTTGCGTTCTCTGCTTCTCTAACTTTCTTTGCCTCGCCTACATAAGCCGGGTCTTTTCTGGAAAGAGTGAACTCTGCCAGTCCTAATGGATTGGAACGATAGGAAGAAGTCTCGCCGGAAGGAATCAGCTCGTCCGTTGTTGTAACTGGATCATGAATTACGCTGACAACTTTCAGTAAAATGTCCTTCTTCAGGTTTTCCATTTTTGGCCAGTCTTTAATGTTCGGACCAAATTTAATTTCTACGCTAGGATCTGCTACGCCCTTGCTGTCATATACTCGTTTTTCGTAGATGCTCTTATCAAAGTAGTAATTACGTTTTGTATAATCCACGTCGAAGTCCGTAGCTGCCGTTAAGAAGCCTTTGTTTGCTGCGGTTGCGGCGATGGATCTTGCATCCATTAATGCAACTGAAGCAATCTGTCCGCTCTGCGGCTTGCTGCCTTCTCGGTTCGGGAAGTTACGGGTAGAATGACGGATACTGAAGGCATTGTTTGCCGGAGTGTCTCCTGCGCCGAAGCAAGGTCCACAGAAAGCGGTCTTCAGAACTGCGCCAGTCTGAAGGATTTCTGCTGCCACACCATTCTTAATCAGTTCCATGTAAATCGGCATACTTGCTGGATATACGCTTAAGGTAAATTC
>JAZUGA010000017.1:0-2343 GCA_045640945.1 Lachnospiraceae bacterium
CGGCGGATGCTGGATAAAATTCGCAAAGTAACCTAACTTTGGAATCGTAAACCGAACCTTGCCAATAATATTCTTGCAATGAACGGTTCCGGCATCTGGATTTTCGTTGGCAATTCCCTGGGTACGGAAACGGATGACTTCCGAATCGTCTGGATCAGGGATTACTTCTATAATCTGGTGAGTCGCTACGGTGTTCTCATCCAGCATAAAAGTAATGTCATCGCCTACCGTTAAATCCTTCGGATCCACACTCTTTACATAAACAAGAGATCCCGTCATATACTTCGGCTCCATAGAACCGGAAAGTACTGCGTAAGGCTTAATTCCTACAATACGTATCCCTGCCAACAGAAGCGCCAGTAGTACTACCAAAACTACCAGAATTGTTGATATTACTTTCCAGATTGTACGTAATGCTTTCATAGTTTCTTTTTGTCTCTCCTGTTACGTCAAAAAAATGCATGAATTTAATAAGGTCTCAGTTAAGGAAACACTTAACCTATTTTAACTAGTACATTTTATAGGATTTTGTTGACAAGTTCAAGAAAAAAACCATTTATACAAATAACGGATAAAACGTGGAGAACCTGGGGGGAATGAAGAAAATAACAAAAAAGATGCGCTTTGGAAAAAGCGCATCTTTTGAATCTGTTTATTTTAATATGAAAATTAGATAATCTTCTTTGCTAAGAACCACATAACTGCACCAATTATCATACCGCCGGCAATGATAAAGGTTGTTACCTGATATCCTGCGTACTGGATTAATACACCCATAAGAAGACCCATAACGATGGAACCGATCTGAGTAATTGTATTACGTACAGAGTTTACAATAGGAATGTCGGATGGAACCTCTGCAAGTTCTGCGGAAGTAGCGTTTGTGAATCCAGCGATGGAACGAGGAAGAGTTCCCCATAAGCAAACGTAAATCCAAATCATATTTCCAGGAATAACTCCTAAAGTAACGAATGCAACTGCTGCAGCGATGAAGGAAATAATCGCAATTTTTCTTCTTGTTTTAAACTTATCGGAAATGATACCGAAAATGATCATGGAAACAAGACCGATAATTGTTGTTAAGCTGTAGTAGTCAGCAGCCTGCATCTGTGTTAAGCCCTTTGTTGTTAAGAACTTGATGATGTAAGCGGTGAATGTCATAGAACCAGCGTTGTAGAAAATAAGAGCGATGGCAATGAACCAAGCGTCTTTGTTCTTGTAAACTCTTCGGGTCTGCTCCTTCGTCGCTTTCTTTGCACTGGCAACACCGTGAATCCTTACACTGAATGGAACCAGGGCAATCCAGATGATAATTGCTACACCATAAATACCACAAACGATAAGGAAAAGTTTCTGGAAAGTAATTCCAGAGTTAACCATTAAGGTAGTTCCACCTTTCGTCATGATAACCTGTGGAAGAACGGTTGCCATTGTCATAAGGCAGCTCCAGAAGCTCATGTGTTTTCTGTCTACCAGGTTCAGAATCAGAGCACCGGTAACCAGACCTGCGAAAGCAGAGCCTGCGCCCTCTAACATTCTGCCTAAAACGAAAACGGTAAAGCTTGTTGACATTGCCTGTACAAAAATACCTGCAATAGCAACTAAATAACCAATAACAACGCTGAAATTACAGCGTAATTTTCTTACCAGAAATCCCATAGGGATTGCACATACAACGGATACCCAGCTAGCAGCGGTATTTAAAATACCGTACTGGCTTTCAGCGATGTGGAAGAAATCCATAATTGCGCTCTGCATTGGAAGCAGTTTGTATGAACTGAGTCCTGTCAGAATCATACATGTGAAAATAGCAACGATCATCGCCGCAACTCTTTTTTTACTGTACTGAGGTTCTTGCATTGTAGCAGCTTCAGTGGCCATAACGTAATTCTCCTATCTCTTTCTAATTCTAAAATTCTTCTCTGAACATTGTCTTTTTAGAGTACAATATATCCATGTCAGTGGCTAAATTCATAAAATGAATGAGCTCATACATTTATTTTGCTAATCTTCTTTGGTCTGGTTCAGCAGCCAGGACATAATACCATAATCATTCTTGTAAGTAGGAACCCAGCTCCAATGATTCTGGCGGAATAAGGTCTTATATTCCATATTTGGAGTAATTGAAATGTCATATTTCTCCAAATCTTCTGGTGAGAACAGAGTCAAGTGTGCATTCTTGTTGCCGTCATCTTTTAATGCCATAACTGCATCTACCAGATATTTATGACGATATAAGGTATGGTCAATATAAGCGCTGGTTACCCAAACCGGTCTCTTGATAGATTTCAAAATATTGAAGGTTTCCGGAGTCATGGTTGGGCAAACAGGAATTGCTGCTGC
>JAZUGA010000018.1:0-24616 GCA_045640945.1 Lachnospiraceae bacterium
GGCGTTCGGCACTGGTACCCATGAAACCACCAGACTTTGCTTAAGAGGTCTGCGTAAATACATGAAGGATGGCGATAAAGTCCTGGATTTAGGATGTGGCAGCGGTATTTTAGGTATTGGCTCCATTAAGTTAGGCGCATCTACTATTACTTCGGTAGACATTGATGAACAGGCAGTAAAAGTTGCAAAAGAGAACTTTGAAATCAACGACGTCTGTCCGGATGTAAGCGCGTTCTTTATCGGTGATGTAGTAGAAAACGAGGAACTGAAAAACGAAGTCATCGCTCTTCATGAAACCGAGGAAGGCTATGGTCCTTACGATGTGGTAGTTGTTAATATTCTGGCGGATGTAATCAAACGGATGCTGCCAACCTTAGATCAATATCTGAAAAAGGGCGGCTATCTGATCCTTTCTGGTATTTTAGATGTGAAAGAGCAGCTGATCCGCGATGGCATTGAGGCAAATAAGAACCTGAAACTTACGGAAGTTTTCCAGGACGGAGAATGGGTAAGAGTAACTGCAGAAAGAGTATAACCATGAATCATTTTTTCGTAAGCGGAATATCCGAAAGAGACGGTCTGGTAAGAATTACCGGAGATGACGTCAATCATATAAAAAATGTACTGCGAATGAAGGCCGGAGACGAGCTTTTAATCAGCGACGGCGAAGGAACGGACTACCATTGCAGTATTTCTGCTTTTGAAAATGAGGAGGTTCTGTGTCAGGTAATTGATACAGAGAGCAGCTGTACAGAGCCGACCGTACAGTTCTATCTGTTCCAGGGACTTCCAAAATCGGATAAATTAGAGCATGTCATCCAGAAATCCGTGGAGCTGGGAGTTTATGAAGTCATTCCCGTAGAAATGGCAAGAAGCGTTGTGAAATATGATGCAAAGAAACAGAAAGCGAAACAGGAAAGATGGCAGAAAATTGCAGAGGGCGCTGCGAAACAGAGCCGAAGAGGTATCATTCCGGAAGTAAAGAGCCCGATGAGTATGGCGAAGGCTCTGGAATATGCAAAAGAAAATCTGGATCTGATTTTAGTACCTTATGAAAACTTCAAAAACATGAAGTCGACAAAAGAAGTAATAAATTCCATTAAGCCTGGAATGAAGGTTGGATTTTTTGTGGGACCGGAAGGCGGTTTTGAGCCATCGGAAGTGAAGGCTGCAGAAGAAGCCGGAGCAGTAGAAATATCTTTAGGAAGCCGGATATTAAGAACTGAAACAGCACCTTTGATGCTGCTCAGTGTCTTAATGTTCCAAATGGAAGAGTAGATTAATCTAATCCGATAATCATTTCCATAAGAAATTCTTCCGGATTTCTTGTAACGAATCGGTTGATACGGTTAATACAAAATAAATCAGTTGTAAAATGGTAGTTATGCTTTTTCGCATAATCTGCCATTTTTTCATAACATGCCAGAATTTCATCGTTGGTGGCAGTTAATAAGTCAAGATTAACAAACAGATCCAGATATTGGCCCTTTGGACGATGATAAATCGTATCTTTTTCAAAAAGCTCCGGAGTAGTAGTTTTTGAAGTAAAGGTTATAGGATGAAGGTTATTTTCATCCTGTTCGTTAATCGCTACTTTGACAGCAACAACAGGAGCTGTCTGAGACGGCTTTTTCAGTAACTGCTCCAGATGATCGGACATTTCCTTAATACCCTTTAATGAATTTAAATTACCGGAGAACGGAGTCATAAAGTAATAAGATTCTCCCAGATTAATGATGGAAGGGACATCTAAGGTGTTGTTTCTGTATCCAATCATGGATTCTCTGGTGTAAGCCGAGACTGTTAACCTTTTATTTAAAAAGTCAATTTCTTTTAAGGTTTTCTCCCGAACCTGCTCTAATAAACTAATATAGCCGTCGGTTGAACGCTCATTTTGGTATTCCCGTATCTCAGATATTGTAAATCCAAGGTTTCTCAGGTGGGAAATAAACTGAAAATGGTGAAAATCTAATGAAGTGTAGTAGCGATAATGATTCGATTCATCAATTGTAGGCCTTAAAATCTCATTTTTTTCATAGTGATACAAGGTATCTTTTGTGGTTTTGCAAGCCTTCGCAAACTCGTTAATAGTAAAAAGTTCATTGTTTTCGTTATTATTCATAAAAACTACCTCTGAATATTGTGAAAAAATGACAATTGAGTATTGTGTTACACCATAGTTTAGCATACGCCACAGATAAATTCAAAGAGAATTTAGTCTATAGGGGTTTAAATATAATGAAAAAGGGAAATCAGTATTTCGTGCTGGTTTTCTTTTTTTTTACACCTATTTTTGATGTGTGTCAAATATAAGCCGCCAATCACCGAAATGTCACCTTGTATGGCTTTCGGTGATTATGTTATACTACTTCAGTTATGGAATGTTATTTAGACAACAGCGCGACAACCCGCGCCAGCGAAAACGTAATAAAGACAGTAACCAAGGTTATGGACCTGGACTATGGCAACCCTTCCAGCAAGCACATGAAAGGCTTTGAAAGCGAGGGCTATTTAAAAGATGCCAGAGCGGCCATTGCCCAGATTCTGAAGGTGAACGAGAAGGAAATTCTTTTCACTTCCGGCGGAACGGAGTCCAATAACACCGCGTTGATCGGTGCTGCCTTGGCGAACCAGAGACAGGGCAGGCATATTATCACGACCTGTTTTGAGCATGCCAGTGTTCTGGAACCGTTAAAGTATTTAAACGAGCTGAAAGACCAGCCGAGTTTTGAAATCACTTATTTGCCGGTAGACAGCCAGGGACATATTTCTCTGGATGACCTGAAAGCAGCTCTCCGGGAGGATACCATTTTGGTTTCCATTATGATGGTCAATAACGAAATTGGTGCTGTTCAGGACATTGCGGCCATTGGCAAACTGATCAAAGAAAAGAATCCGAAAACTCTTTTTCATGTAGATGCGATTCAGGCCTTTGGAAAATTTGATATTTTCCCAAAGAAAATGAATGTGGACATGGTCAGCGTCAGCGGACATAAATTTCACGGCCCGAAAGGGGTAGGTTTTTTATATATTAATGACAAAGTAAAAGTAAAACCATTGATCTTAGGCGGCGGCCAGCAGAAAGGCATGCGAAGCGGAACCGCTAATGTTCCGGGAATTGCAGGTATGGCAGTAGCTGCTGTCGAGGCTTATGGATTCAAAGAAGAAAACGTGAATCATATGACTGCTTTAAAGAACATGATGATTGACGGCCTTTCCCAGATGAAAATCGACGGAGTAACGATTAAAATCAACAGCTATAAGGACCAGGCTTCTGCACCTCATATTGTCAGTGCGACTTTCTCTCCGGTGAAAAGTGAAGTCTTGCTCCATGCTTTGGAAGACCGGGGGATTTATGTTTCTTCCGGTTCTGCATGTTCTTCGAATAAGCCAGGCCTTAGCGGAACCCTTCAGTCCATCGGACTTACAGCGAAAGAAGCGGATTGCACTTTAAGATTCAGCTTCTGCGAAACCAGTACGGCTGGGGAAGTAGACTATACCTTAGCTCAGCTGAAAGAACTCCTTCCGATGCTTTCAAAATTTGTCAGCAGATAAGTATTAAGTATAGATAGAGGTATTTATGGATAAAAAATTATTGATCAAATATTCCGAAATCGGCGTAAAAGGAAAGAACCGCTACATCTTTGAAGATATGCTGGTTCGAAACATTAACAGCGCCTTGAAGGTCCTTCCTGGCGGCGCTGCGGTCCGTAAAGCTCAGGGCCGTGTTTACGTTACCTATGATGAAAACGATTATGATGAGGCGATTTCCGCACTTACGAAAGTTTTCGGTATTGCATGGATCTGTCCAATGGACCAGTACGACAAAATGGGATTCGAAGATATTGCAGAAGCGGTAAAGGAACATCTGCGCAATACCTATGATATGTCCGAAGAACATACCTTTAAGTCCAACTGTCGTCGTGCAGACAAGGCCTTCCCTATGACCTCTGTAGAAGTGAACGAATCCATCGGCGAAGCAGTTCTTAATGCTTTTCCAAATATGAAAGTAGATGTTCATGAGCCGGAAATCATGATTAATATTGAAATCCGTCCTTATGATGTAAATATTTATTCCAAAGCCATTGAAGGCTTAAGCGGAATGCCGGTAGGTTCCAGCGGAAAGGCCATGCTGCTTCTTTCCGGCGGAATTGATTCTCCGGTTGCAGGCTACATGATCGCAAAGAGAGGCGTCAGCGTGGACGCGATTTATTTCCATGCTCCTCCATACACCAGCGAAAGAGCAAAGCAGAAGGTCGTAGATCTGGCAAAAATCATTTCCAGATATTCTGGACCAATCAAGCTCCATGTAGTTAATTTTACAGAAATCCAGATGAAAATATATGAAATTTGCCCACATGATGAACTGACCATCATCATGCGCCGTTTCATGATGCGTCTGGCAGAGCATTTTGCAATTAAAAATGACTGTTTGGGTCTGGTTACGGGCGAATCCATCGGCCAGGTAGCAAGCCAGACCATGCAGAGCATGCTGGTAACCAACGAAGTATGTACTTTGCCGGTTTACCGTCCGTTATGCGCTTTTGATAAATTAGACATTGTTGCAATTTCAGAAAAAATAGATGCTTATGAAACATCCATCCTTCCATACGAAGACTGCTGCACGATTTTCGTAGCAAAACACCCGGTAACCAAACCGAGACTGGATCGAATCCAGAAGAGCGAGCACAAATTAGACAGCATTATCGATGAGCTGATGGAAAGAGCAATCGAAACGACGGAAGTAATAGAAATCTGATGAAAGTAGCATTTCATACCTTAGGATGTAAAGTAAATTCATATGAAAGTCAGGCCATTGCTGAGCAATTCTTAAATGAAAATTTTGAGATTGCTCAGTTTTCGGAATTTTCCGACGTTTATATCGTCAATACCTGTTCTGTTACGGCAGAAGCTGCAAGAAAATCCCGTCAGATGCTGCACCGATGCAAGAAAATCAATCCGGAAGCAATCGTTATTGCCTGCGGATGTTTTGCTCAGGAAGCAAAAGAAGAACTTTTGGAAGACGGAGCAGTGGACTATGTTGTCGGTAACAATGAAAAGTCCCGGATTTTAAGCCTGATTGCAGAAAAACAACAGGAAAAAGTGCTGGTCGATGACCTGACTCATTGTACTCTTTATGAAGACCAGAATATTACCAATCAGGGAAGTCATGTAAGGGCTTATGTTAAGATCCAGGACGGCTGCAACCGGTTCTGTTCTTATTGCATTATTCCGTTTTTAAGAGGCCGCAGCAGAAGCCGTAGTCCGGAAGACATCTTAGAAGAAGTAAGAATTCTGGCGGAAAATGGATATAAAGAAATTGTTCTTACGGGAATCGATATCAGTGATTATCAGAAAAACGGACCGGAAGCCCTGGCGGATTTAATCGAGAGAGTTAATGAGATTGAAGGAATCGAAAGAATCCGTTTAGGAAGTCTGGAAGTCAGCCTGATTACAGAAGATTTTGTAAAAAGAATTGCTGCCTGCAGAACTATCTGTCCGCATTTCCATCTGTCCTTACAGAGCGGATGTGAGGAAACCTTAAAGACCATGAACCGTCACTATAAGCCGGAAGAATATGCCCAGGCAGTAAAATTACTGCGGAAAGTTTTCCAAGACCCTGCCATCACTACAGATATTATTGTAGGCTTTGCCGGTGAAACGGAAGAGAATTTTGAAGAATCCAGAGCCTTTGTGGAAAAAATAGGTTTCGCAGAAAGCCATGTGTTCCCATATTCCAGAAGAAAAGGAACCAGAGCGGATCAGATGAAAGGTCAGCTGTCCAAGGCGGAAAAGACGAAGAGAGTAGGACGGATGATGGAAACCACCAACGCCCTTACGGAAGAATTTGTCAAAAGGCGTGTGGGACAGAACGTGGAAATTCTGGTAGAAGAAGAGAAAATCATTCAGGGAGAGACCTATCAGATCGGATTTACCAGAGATTACGTTAAGGCTGGATTAAAATCGGATGAAGGAATTATTAATAAAATTGTAACATTTACTCCAAATGATGCAATATTTGTTGACGGGGAATGGATTCTCCTGTAAACACAAAAATCAAAAAAATCCTTAATTTTACTTGATTTTTTAAAAACATATGTGTAGAATAATCTTAACGAAAAATTTTACGAAATTGTTACATAAGTTTTACGACACATATAAAGGGTGATAATTATGGAAAACAATTTACATTACACACAGCATTATAAGATTCCAAAAGAAGAACTTCCTACCGTAGAAGAAGTTTTTGAAAGGGTTTATGAAGCCTTAGCAGAGAAAGGTTATGATCCGGTAAATCAGATTGTAGGCTATATTATGTCCGGCGATCCGACCTATATTACCAGTCATAATAATGCAAGAGGTATGATTGCCAAAGTAGAAAGAGACGAGCTGATTGAAGAGGCCATCCGGTTCTATATTGACAATAAACTGAAATAATTGCCTGAACTGGCTCTGCTGTGATAAAATTCATGGCAGAGCTTTTTTGTTAATTATATTTAGGAGAAATCATATGCGGATCATGGGCCTGGATTATGGGTCAAAAACAGTGGGTGTGGCAATGAGTGATGAACTGCTCCTTACCGCACAGCCAACGGAAACGATTGTCCGGTCCGGCGAAAACAAGCTGCGGAAGACCCTGGCCAGAATTGAAGAACTGATAAAAGAGAATAATGTGGAGAAAATCGTTCTGGGATTGCCTTTGATGACCGATGATTCTATTGGGGACCGTGCCCAGCTCTGCCTGGATTTTGCAGAGAAACTGAAGGCGAGAACGGGACTGGAAGTAGTTATGGTGGACGAACGTTACACCACCACAGCGGCAGAAGAAGAACTGGAAGAGATGCAGATTAAGCGTTCGGAAATGAAAAAGTATGTAGACCAGCTGGCTGCCTGCCATATTTTAGAAGATTATTTACATAGCCTGAATTCCAATCCGACTGCTTAGGAAAAGGAATTTGACAGAAAATAGACTTAACAGTTATCATTTAGACAAAGGAATTGAAAAAATGGAAGATAATAAAATTGTTTTTATAAACGAAGACGGCGAAACCGATGAGTTTTATGTAGTTGAGGAAACTCAGATTAATGGTGTGAAATACCTGTTGGTATGCGAGAGCATGGAAGAAGAAACCGATGCTTTTATTTTAAAGGACTTATCCGCACCGGAAGATACGGAAGCCGTATATGAATTCGTAGAAGACGACGACGAACTGGAAGCGGTTGCAGATATTTTTGCAGAGCTTTTAGACGACGAGGAACTGATTTAATTTTGGAGGCGGCACCGGCGAACAGGACCGCTCCGATAAATATACATTAAGGGTTGGGAATCAACCTGTTATTTTGACGTTTCAAAAAGGCATTTCAGTATGCTTTTTTCTTGTTGCACAAGGAGGATTATGGCTAGAAGTAAAAGCAATGGGCTGAAGAATCAGCCGACAGTTTCCCAGGCGGGAAAAAAACAGCCTGCGAAGAAAACTCAGACAAAAAAACAGACGAAGAAACAGCAGGCAAAAGTTGAAAAATTAAAGATTATTCCACTGGGTGGAATGGAGCAGATCGGAATGAACATGACGGCCATTGAGTACAATGGAAACATTGTGCTGATTGACTGTGGCATGGCTTTCGCTGATGATACTTTGCTGGGAATCGACCTGATCATTCCGGATATTACTTATCTGAAACAGCATAAGTCGAAAGTGAAAGCGTTGTTTATTACTCATGGACACGAGGACCATATTGGCGCCATTCCTTACATCCTGAAGGAAATTAACGTTCCGATTTATGGCACCAAATTATCCATTGCCCTGATTCAGAAAAAACTGGCAGAGGCGAAAATTTTAGATACGGCGAAATTAAAAGTCGTAGATTATGGACAGAAATTCTATGTCAGTGATTTTAAAGTAGAGTTTATCCGTACCAACCACAGTATTTCCGACGCGGCAGCTATTGCTATCCGTACGCCTGCCGGCCTGATTTTACATACCGGCGACTTTAAAGTAGATTACACCCCTGTTTACGGGGATGCCATTGACCTTTGGAGAATGGCGGAACTGGGACAGAAAGGGGTTCTGGCGGTTTTATGCGATTCCACCAACGCCCAGAGACCAGGATTTACCATGAGCGAGACCACGGTCGGTGAACGGTTTGACAACCTGTTTGCTGAGCATCAGAAGGAGCGAATTCTCATTGCTACTTTCGCTTCTAATGTGGATCGTGTTCAGCAGGCAATTAATTCTGCCTATAAATACAAACGAAAAGTTGTCTTAGAAGGACGTTCCATGCTGAATGTCATTGAAACGGCAACGGAACTGGGTTATATCAACATGCCGAAAAACACGTTGATATCCATCGATGAAATGGGTAATTATCCAGATAACAAAATCGTTATTATTACCACAGGCAGCCAGGGCGAGAGCATGGCAGCTCTTTCCCGGATGGCAGCACAGAGCCATAAGAAAATTGATATTAAATCCAGCGATGTCGTTATTTTCTCCTCCAACCCGATTCCTGGAAATGAGAAGGCCGTTTCCAACGTTATGAATGAGCTTTCCATGCTGGGAGCTAAGGTTATTTTTGAGCAGACCCATGTATCTGGTCATGCCTGCCAGGAGGAAATCAAGCTTCTTTACGCTTTGCTGAAACCGAAATATATTATTCCGGTTCACGGAGAATACCGGCATCGTATTGCGAATGCACAAATTGCACACAATATGGGTTATAATAAGAATAACGTATTCCTTATCGACACCGGTGACGTACTGGAATTAAGTGAGAAAAAGGGACAGGTAATCGATCATGTCCAGTCCGGAGGAATCTATGTAGATAACTCTGGCGTGGAGGATGTAGGAAGAACCATCCTGGATGACAGAAAAGACCTTTCCGAACGAGGCGTGCTTATTATTTCCGTATGTCTGGATGTGGCAAATAAGTTTGTTGTTTCCGGTCCGGAAGTATTTACCAGAGGCTGGGTATACGATGGGGAAAGCGAAAAACTTATTGAAGAAGTACGGTCAATCATATATAATACTTTAGTTGATTACTTAACGAGAAATCACTACAACCGAGGCAAGGCGAAGATGGTAATTGCGGACGAGGTAAAGAAGTACCTGCGGAAGCAGAGCCGTAAGGGACCGATGATCTTGCCATTTATATTAGAAGTTGAGTAGGAGATTATCATGGCATACGAAAGAAGAAACAGAAATAGCGGACAGAACATGAATAGTGAACCGGCAAACAGTACAGGAACCATCCGTGAGAATTCTGAAAAATACAGATCCGACGATGTTGCAGAAATAAAGAAAAGACAGGATACTACTGCACAGAGAAATAAAGAGGTAGCTACCCGTCGTAAGAAAGCCATTGCGGAAGCCAGAAAAGGCAAGAGAGTGAAAGTCGTTGTACGTATAGCGATTGCTGTTTTTGTAGTAGCTCTTTGCGTAGTTGCTTTTTTAGCTACTTTCAAGCTGTTCTATGATACAGCCATTGATCCGGAGAATAAGACGAAAATCGAAGTTACAATGACGGAAGGAATCACGGATGAAGAAGTAGCGGATATCTTATTTGAAGCTGGCTGCATCGAAGACAAGAGAGTCTATAAATTCAGAACTTATATTTACGATGCAAACTATGTCCCGGGAACTTATAAAATAAGCCCGTCCTTTACTACCGAGAAGTTGATCAATATTCTTTCCGGATATGATTATTCGGACGGAACAATGGAAGAGTAAATAGTAAATTCGTTTCAAATGGTTTGGAAAGCACTTCAAATAGAGGTGCTTTTCGTTTATAATGGGAAACATGATCGTAGACGAGAATTTAACGAAATATCTGCATTCTCTGGAACCGGACGAGAGCCCTTTTTTCGACCGGCTTCGTCAGTATGCAAAAGAAAAGGATGTACCGATTATCCGAAGAGAAATGGAAAGCTTTTTAAGGCTTATGCTTCATCTTTCCCAACCGGAAAAACTGTTGGAAATCGGCACCGGAATCGCTTATTCCACCTTGTTTTTTGCAGAAAATGGGGACAGCCTGAAAGAAATCGTGACTATGGAAAATTATGAGCCAAGACTTGAGCAGGCCCGGAAGAATATTGCAGAATACACGGAAAATAAAGAGATAAATATTGTTCTAATGGAAGGAGATGCGGCAGAAAGTATTCAGAAGCTGTCTGGCTCTTTTGACCTGATCTTCCTGGACGGACCGAAAGCCCAGTACATTCACATGCTGGATACCTTACTGACTTTGCTGCCTGTAGGAGGACTTCTGATTGCAGACAATGTGCTGCAGGAAGGGGACATTATTGATTCCCGATATATTACGCCGCGACGGCAGCGGACCATTCATCAGAGAATGCGGGAATTTATCTGGGAAGTAAAACATAACGAAAATCTGGAAACTACGGTGCTTACAATCGGCGACGGTGTTACGGTAAGCAGAAAGATACGGTGAGAAAGTGATAACGAACGAAAGATTAAAACAGAAGAAACCGGAACTGCTGATGCCTGCAGGAAGTCTTCCTGTACTGAAAATTGCAGTCCTTTATGGAGCGGATGCGGTATATATTGGCGGAGAAGCTTTCTCCCTTCGCGCCCATGCCCATAACTTTTCCCTTGAAGACATGAAAGAGGGCGTAAAGTTTGCTCATGAAAGAGGCGTAAGAGTTTTTGTAACGGCGAATATTCTGGCCCATAATCAAGATCTGGACGAAGCAGAGAAGTACTTTGAAGAATTAAAAGACGTAGGCATGGATGCCCTGATTATTTCGGATCCGGGTGTTTTCATGCTGGCAAAGAAAGTTCTGCCAGAGGTGGATATTCATATCAGCACCCAGGCCAATAATACCAACTACGGCACCTATCAGTTCTGGCATGATCTGGGAGCATCCCGTGTGGTCAGTGCCCGTGAGTTAAGTCTGGCGGAAATTAAAGAATTAAGAAGCCGGATTCCGGAAGAAATGGAAATCGAAAGCTTTATTCATGGAGCTATGTGCATTTCCTATTCCGGCCGCTGTCTGTTAAGCGCTTATATGACCGGCCGTTCCGGAAATATGGGCGATTGTACCCATCCATGCCGCTGGAAATACAGCGTAATGGAAGAAACCCGTCCAGGCGAATATATGCCGGTCTATGAAAATGAAAGAGGAACTTTTATTTTCAACTCTAAGGATTTATGCATGGTAGAGCATATTCCGGAGATGATGGACGCAGGAATTAACAGCTTCAAGGTTGAGGGACGAATGAAAACCGCTCTTTATGTTGCCAGTGTTGCCCGTACGTACCGTATGGCCATTGATGACTGCTTTGAAGATATTGAAAAATATAAGAGCCGTCTGGATTTTTATAAGCAGGAAATTTCCAAGTGCACCTACCGTGAGTACACAACTGCCTTCTTCTTTGGAAAGCCGGACGACAGTGCTCAGATTTATGATGCCAACACTTATGTAAAAGAGTGGATTTTCTTAGGAATTGCAGGAACGGAAATGAGAGAAAAGGACGGGGCCCGTCTGTACCGTCTGGAGCAGAAAAATAAATTCTGTGTAGGCGATAAAGTGGAAATTATGAAGCCGGACGGAAGAAATATTGAAGCGACCGTCCGCTACATGGAAGATGAAGACGGAAATCCGATGGAAAGCTGTCCGCATCCGAAGCAGATCTTCTATGCCGATTTTGGCATGGATCTGGAGGAATACGACATTATCCGTTCCAATTTTGCAGAATAAACAGGTAAGAAAATGATAAGTTTCAAGTGTGAATTTGATTCCAGAATATTAAATACCAGAGTGCCTGTAGAGGTATATCTTCCTCATGAAGTAAACATGATGAAAGATGTAAAGGACTATAAGGAACATTTCTCTTTTGCGCCTTTTCAAACCGTGTATTTCTTCCATGGCGCCTGGGACAATGGTCACCAGTGGGTGGAAAATACCAGTATTTTACGTCTTTGTCAGAAAGCAAATCTGGCAGCAGTCATTCCTTCCGTGGGAAATTCTTTTTATGCCAACGGAAAAGATGGACAGCGCTGGGAAGACTTTGTTTTTCATGAACTCATGGGCTTTGTAAGGGGCATATTTCCGCTTTCTGACAAGAAAGAGCACAACTATGCCTGCGGTGCAAGTATGGGCGGATATGGGGTATTAAAGACCGTATTTCAGCGTCCGGAAATCTTCTCCCGCTGTGTTCTTTTATCGCCGGTAGTAGATATTTCCTGGTCTGCCCGGATTATTCATAAGCTTGGCGTAAATACGGACTATACCTTAGGCAAATGGAAAGAACTGCCAGGTTCCGAATATGATCTGGTAAAAATGCTGGAAGATGCCGAAGACCGTATTCCTGAGTTTGCAGACCTTCTGTTCCTGGTAGGCAGCCAGGACTATATGATTGATACCAACCGTAAATTCCAGAAATTGCTGGACGAAAAACAAGTTTCCCGTAAGTACCTGGAGTATGAAGGAATGCATGATTGGCAGTTCTGGGATGAACATATCAAAGAATGCATCGATTTTCTGACGGCACAGAATTGACAGGAGTATATGATGGGTGAAAGTGTTCCTAAGAAAATTTGGAAAGTTTTATATCCGGCTCTGACTTTTTTCGCTATTTATTTTATTGTGATTTATGGCGGAATCATGCTGCTTACCTCTAATGGCCATTTATTTGATTTAGATTCCGCAATGAATAACAATTTCGGAATCATTACGTGTGTTGCCCTGGTGATTTCTCTGGTGGTGGAATATATTTATTACCGCAACGATTTTGTGCTGAAAGAGTACGAGCAGATCAAAAAGCCGTTAAACATCGTGCTTCTGATTGTTTTTGGCGCCTTACTGGCTCATGGACTGAGCATTCTGGTAACTTTCCTGAACATTGACGGACTTTTAGGAAGCTACAGTGATGTGGAAAATGAAATCTACGGCACCAATGCCATCTTCGTAATCATAAGAGTCGTTATATTAACGCCTTTGGTAGAGGAACTGATTTTCCGCGGCCTGACCTTTAACCGGCTGAAGAACTATACCAATTTCTGGGCAGCTGCCCTTATAAGTTCCGCATTATTCGGCCTGTACCATATGAATCTGGCCCAGGGCTTTTATGCCTTTTTATATGGCATCGTCATGTGCCTGATCTATGACGTTTTCCGGAATTTATGGGCAACGATCCTGCTGCATTTTGCAGGAAATACCTTATCCATTATTCTGTCCTATGCCAACGTATCTTATCCGGCCAACTGGGTATATCTGCTGGTAATGGTGGTAACTTTGGGAATATGTGTATTTTTATTCTTTAAGTATTTTAAAAAGTTGAAAAAATAGCAGAAATCTCTTGGCTTTTGTGTTACAATAAAGGTCCTTGAGAAGGCATAAAATAAATAATTGACATATGAAAGGAGAACCTCTAATGGAACTCAAAGAACAAATCATGGAAATCCTTATTGAAAAAGCTGTAAAGATGTTTGGCTGTGATGCTTCTACATTAGGCCCAGACACAAACTTCAAAGACGATTTAGGATGCAAATCAGCAAATATCGTTCAGTTTACAACTTCTCTGGAAGATGAATTTGATATTGAAGTTCCTTACATGGAATTCAATAGAAAAGCTACTTTCGCAGATGCTGCTGAATACGTTGCAGAACTTGTTGAAGAAGAATAATTAAGCATTTTCTGGCCACCCTCACGTAGCAGTGGGGGTGGAATATTTTTTTGATTGAGAAAATTCAATCCCGGAATGCTCGGAGGGCGTTCGGAGATTTGTTAAATTAGGAGATAAAACTATGGATTTAATGGAAATGATTTACGAAAAGGCTAAAGCAAATCCACAGAGAGTAGCTTTTCCGGAAGCTACAGAAGAAAAAATGCTTCAGGCTGCATATGAAGCTCATACCAACGGATACTGCAAAGCCACTCTGGTAGGAAATCCGGAAGAAATCAAAGCGGCTGCAGATCAGTTTGGAATTGATATCAGCACGATGGAAATCTACGACAACACAGATGCAGAGCAGAATGCAGCAGCTTTTGAAAAATATGTTGCAGAATATTCCGATATGTTCAGCGTAAAATCCCTGACAAGAAAGAGCAAAGACCCTATGTATACCGCTATGGTTCAGGAATGTCTGGGAATGTTCGATGTAACTTTCGCAGGACTGACCCATACAACTGGTGATGTTATTCTTGCAGCTTCTACCATCATCGGACTGAAAGAAGGCATTGATACTCCTTCTTCTACCGGACTTTTTGTAATTCCTGGATACGAAGGCAGTGAAGGCCAGTACCTTCTTTTTGGCGACAGTGCGGTTTGCACAAAACCTACTCCTGCAGAAAGAGCTTCCATCGCTATTTCTGCATGTGAAACCGTTCAGAGCCTTTTAGGCTGGGAACCTAGATGTGCTATGCTCAGCTTCTCAACCGACGGCAGCATGGAAGGTGAAATGGTAGAAGATGTTCGTGAATCGGTAAGAATCGCTAACGAGCGTCGTCCGGACCTTGCTATTGATGGCGAGTTCCAGCTGGATGCTGCCATTGATCCTAAGGTTGCAGCTAAGAAGGTTAAGAGAGAATCTAAAGTTGCCGGCAAAGCAAACATCATTATCTGGCCGGATATTAACGTTGGTAATATCGGTGTTAAACTGGTTCAGTTCTTTGCAAAAGCGGACGCTCCAGGTCCTTTCCTTCAGGGCTTCAAGAAAATCGCTTCAGACTGCTCACGTTCCGCTCCTGTTTCCGAAATCGTTGGAAACATTGCAATGTGTGTTGTAAGAGCAGCAAATCAGGAATAATTTTTAATTTCGTTTCAGAGCAGCACAGCTGACCAACAGCTGTGCTGTTTTGTATAAGCGACGAGGAGAATATGACCGTGCTTGCACGAGGCAGATTCGACGACCGCAGTGCAGTAAAGGATTACCAATGAGAGAAATCAGCGTAAATCTCATAACAGAAAAAGTAAAAGAATTATGTATTGCAGCCAACTATGACCTTTCCGGCGATGTAAAGGCTGCTTTAAACAGAGCTCAGGCATTGGAAGAAAATGAACTTGGAAAGAATATTTTAGGCCAGCTTCAGGAAAATCTGAAACTGGCGAAGGAAGAAATGATTCCAATTTGTCAGGACACGGGCATGGCCGTTATTTTTATGGAAATCGGTCAGGAGGTCCATTTTACCGATGGCTTTATTGAAGATGCCATTAACGAAGGCGTCCGCTCAGGATACGAAGAAGGCTATTTAAGAAAAAGCGTCGTAGGAGACCCGCTCCTTCGTGTCAATACGAAGGACAACACTCCGGCAGTGATTCATTACAGTTTTGTGCCGGGAGATAAAGTGAAAATCACGGTAGCGCCGAAAGGCTTCGGCAGTGAAAACATGAGCAGGGTATTTATGCTCAAGCCTGCGGATGGCGCTCAGGGCGTAAAAGACGCGGTAATTCAGGCCGTTAAGGACGCTGGTCCAAACGCCTGCCCACCGATGATGATCGGTGTTGGAATCGGAGGCACTTTTGAAAAATGTGCCCAGCTGGCAAAGGAAGCCCTGACCTTAAATTTAGACGAAAGACATTCCGCTCCTCACATCCGTCAGATGGAAGAGGAACTGCTGGAAGAAATCAATCAATTAGACATCGGTCCTGCAGGATTGGGTGGAAAAACGACTTGCCTGGGCATAAGAATTAAAACTTATGCTACTCATATTGCAGGCCTTCCTGTAGGTGTAAATATTTGCTGTCATGTGAACCGACATGAAAGCGTGGAGATATAGAATGAAAAAGATAGAAATGCCCTTAACAGAAGAAAAGGTCAGAGACCTGAAGGCTGGGGACATGGTAAGCCTGACCGGAGAAATCTATACTGCCAGGGATGCGGCCCATTTAAGAATCTGGGAAGCTCTGAATAAGCAGGAAGAAATTCCTTTTGAACTGGGAAATGCGGTCATTTATTATCTGGGACCGACTCCGGCGAGAGAGGGAGCAGTAATCGGATCTGCAGGGCCAACCACTTCTTCCCGAATGGATAAATATACGCCAGCCCTCTTGAGAAAAGGACTGAAGGGAATGATTGGAAAAGGCCGTCGGTCGGAAGAAGTAATTCAGGGAATGAAAGAGAACACCGCAGTTTATTTTGCAGCTGTTGGTGGTGCGGGAGCCCTCCTTTCCAAAAAAATCAAAAAGTCGGAAGTAATCGCTTATGATGATCTGGGAACCGAGGCTGTACGGAAACTTTATGTGGAAGACTTTCCGGTAATCGTCGTTATCGACTGTTACGGGAATAATTTATACGAGAGGTAAGAAAGAATGACTCCAATTGCGGAAGAAAGCTTAAAGCTCCATTATGAAAAACAGGGTAAAATTGAAGTAGTATCCAGAGTAAGCGTAAAAAGCAGCGAAGACCTGTCCTTAGCTTACACGCCTGGCGTTGCCCAGCCTTGCCTGGAAATCCAGCAGGACCTGGACAAGTCCTATGAACTGACCAGACGTTGGAACATGTGCGCCGTTATTACGGACGGAAGCGCTGTTTTAGGCTTAGGAGATATCGGACCGGAAGCAGGTATGCCGGTCATGGAAGGAAAATGCGTGCTGTTCAAAGAGTTCGGTAATGTAGACGCCTTTCCTTTATGCGTAAAAACCCAGGACGTAGATGAATTTGTTAATACGGTATATCTCATTTCCGGAAGCTTTGGCGGCGTAAATCTGGAAGATATTGCGGCTCCAAGGTGCTTTGAAATTGAAGAAAAACTGAAAGCAAAATGTGATATTCCGATTTTCCATGATGACCAGCATGGTACTGCAGTTATTACTTTAGCCGGAACCATGAATGCTCTTAAGGTGACCGGAAAAGAGAAAGAAAACGTAAAAGTCGTAATCAGTGGTGCCGGTGCTGCTGCAACCGCAGTCGCAAAAATCTTCTTAAACTATGGCATCAAAGACATTATTATGTGCGACCGGAAAGGCGCTATTTATGACGGACGGGAAGGGCTGAACCCGGCAAAAGAAGCTATGGCAAAGGTTACCAATCCAAGAATGGCCAAAGGCTCTCTGGAAGAAGTAATTAAAGGCGCAGATATTTTCATCGGTTTCTCTGTAGCAGGAATGCTGACAAAAGAAATGGTGAAATCCATGGCAGCAGATCCAATCATTTTCGCCTGTGCAAATCCGACTCCGGAAATCTTCCCGGATGAGGCAAAAGAGGCTGGAGCGAAGGTCGTTTCTACCGGAAGAAGCGATTTCCCAAATCAGATTAATAATGTTTTGGCGTTCCCTGGAATTTTCCGTGGAGCTTTTGACGTAAGAGCTAGCCAGATAAACGAAGAAATGAAAATTGCCGCAGCAAACGCTCTGGCAGGACTGATTTCGGATGAAGAACTGACGGAAGAATATATTATTCCGAAGGCCTTTGACCCACGAGTAGGGGAAACGGTTGCGAAAGCCGTCGCAGAAGCTGCAAGAGCTACTGGCGTAGCAAGAATCTGAAAATCCAGAGAAATTGAGGTGAGACCTTCCTGAAAAGTAAAATCTTGAGGAAGAACGACGCCTTATGATAAAATTAAGAAAACGAAATAAGGAGGATATATCAATGGCTGTTGAATTAACGGAAAAACAAAAACAGAGCCCTTTGTATAAGTATTATCAAAGAGAAATCGAAGAAGTTCCGCAGGACATTCTCGAGCACATTATGAACGACCCATTTAACACCACAGACGGACTGCCTATCGAAGAAATGAACAGAATGTTTGACGACGGATATCTTCCTGGAGAATTCGGACTGTTCCAGACACCGGACGGCGGATACTCCGTTGCAAATTTAGTAGATATGCCGGGAGTTACTCCGGAAATGTTTGACTGGTGGTTTGCATGGCATGGACTGGATTCCATGAGATATACCATCTGGGATAAGGACGACCATTATTATGTTCAGACCCAGAATCCGGAAATCGCCTTAAATGAAAACCTTTCCATGAGAGAAAGATACTGGCACACCGTCCATGACGTAAAAGAGTCCATGGCAGCAGGTGCACCGCCTGCAGATATTCAGATTCATTTCATCCCACCTTGGGAGGCTGGATTTGACAAAGAAAAATTCGAAAACTTCGATGGAACCATTATCTGTTCCACCGGAACCATGGTTCATTTCGTAAGAAGAACTGCTACCGGATGCGAGCTGAGAACCCGCTTCTGGATTGGACATTTCTTTAACGGCGAAACCTGGGTATTCGATAAAAACAGACCTTTCCCAGCAGACCGTGCAAGAAATCTTTTAGCACATAACTGGAAAGAGTTTCATAACTTGGCAAAAATATTACCGGAAGTATATGCAGAATTTAAAGATAACTTCCTGGTAGATGTGGAGGAGAAATATAAATGCCTATAATTGACATGCATTGCGACACCATAGCAATGATCTTAAACAAAGAATGGGATGCAGTCAGAAAATTAAGAGGTAAAGATACCGTGGAGCTGGTTCCCCTTAGAGAGAATCAGCTTCATATTGATTTACTTCGCATGAAGGAAGCTGGATATATGTGCCAGTGCTTCGCTATGTTCACGGGAATGGACATGATTCCGAAGCTGGGTATTTCTGCTTTCGATTATGTAAACCGTCTCAATGACGTCTGGGATAGGGAAATCCTTGCAAACCCAGACCTGATCAAACCGGCTCTTACAGGAACGGAAATCGAAGAAAACTATAAGAATGGTTTTATGTCTGCCCTGAAGACCGTAGAAGAAGGCGCTGTTTACGAAGGAAGTCTGGACAACCTGAAAGCCCTTTATGATAAAGGTGCAAGAATGTCTACACTGACCTGGAATTATGAAAACGAATTGGCATTTCCAAACTATTTTGTTTGGGAAACCAAAGACGGACAGCAGCATTGTTCCGCAGAGGAAGGAATGCCTTCTCCGATGAACAAGGAAATCGTCAAGATCTGGACAGAGCCGGATAAAGACCGTAAGCTGAAAGAAACCGGACGGGAAATGGTACTGGCTATGGAAGAGATGGGAATGATTATTGATGTGAGCCACTTAAATGATGCAGGAATTCTGGATATTCTGGATCTGGTTAAGAAAGATACTCCAATCATTGCCAGCCATTCCAATGCAAGGGCGGTTACCGGACATTGCAGAAACCTGACCGATGAAATGCTGAGGAAAATTGCAGACCATGGCGGAATCAGCGGAATTAACTTTGCATCGGATTTCTTAAACGAAAGAGGAGACAATTTAAGTACTGCAGAGGATATGATCGAGCATATGAAATATATCCGTAATGTCAGTGGTGTGGAAGCTATCGGTCTGGGAACAGATTTTGATGGAATTGATAACAAAGTAGAATTCGGCGGCTGTGATGGAATGCCGAAACTGGCCGATGCCATGAAGAAAGCAGGATTCACAGAAGACGAAATCGATAAAGTATTTTATAAAAATGCGTTAAGAGTTTTTAAAACGGTTTTAGGCTAAAATAAGGGAACGTAATGTCTGAGAGAAGCCGGTCCTTCGGGGCCGGTTTTTTTATGAATAACGAATACATTTTCTGTAGAAAAAACGGGAGAATGTCTTAATAAAAGAACCTTACGAATCGTTGATAAAAGGGCTTGAAACGGGTATAATAAAGACGAATATGGGAAACTATGCCCTGAGAGGAAAAATATAGAAATTTTCAGTAAATTTTAAGAGAAAAACAGTTATGAGTTTTATCGAAATCCGAAACATTGTAAAAGAATATGTTAGTAAAGGCGGACTGTCCTTAAAAGCGGTTGATGGTGTTTCCTTCAGCATCGAAAAGGGGGAGTTTGTCGTTATTGTCGGACCGTCCGGAGCGGGAAAAACAACCGTTCTGAATATGCTTGGCGGAATGGATACTATTACCTCTGGCGAGATTCTGGTGGATGGCGTGGATATTGCAAAATACACCTCCAAGCAGCTGACCAAATATCGTCGCTTTGACGTAGGTTTTGTTTTCCAGTTTTATAATCTGGTGCCGAACTTTACAGCTTTGGAGAATGTAGAACTGGCGAACCAGATCAGTAAGAATCCGTTAGATGCAAGACAGGTAATGGACGAGGTTGGATTAAGCGACCGTTTAAACAACTTCCCGGCCCAGCTTTCCGGTGGCGAGCAGCAGCGTGTGTCCATTGCTCGAGCTTTAGCAAAAAACCCGAAGCTGATGCTTTGTGATGAGCCGACTGGTGCTTTGGATTACCGAACCGGTAAAACTATATTAAAGCTGCTTCAGGACATGTGCCGGGAGAGAGGCATGACCGTCATCGTCATTACCCATAATCAGGCCATTGCTCCAATGGCAGACCGTGTCATCAATATCAAAAACGGTAAAGTAGAGAACATGGTAGAAAACCCGACCCCGGTTTCCATTGATGAAATCGAGTGGTAGGAATTCGAATAAAAAAACATTAATTCAGAAGTAGGAAAGGCAGCGTTTTGAAGACTATCCACAAGGACGTATTCCGAGAAATAAAGAATTCATTGGGACGATTTGTATCCCTTTTCCTTATTGTTGTCCTTGGCGTGGCTTTTTACGCAGGAATCCGCTCCTGCAGCCCGGATATGCTGATTTCTTCCGACAGCTTTTATGATGATTCCAACCTGATGGATATTCGTGTAATGTCCACTCTGGGAATCACGGAAGGGGATATAGAAGCCCTTTCTCAGGTAAAAGGCGTGGAGAAAGCCAGCGGAACCTATACCTATGATTTCCTCTGCAAGCTTGCGGATACCCAGTACGTTGTAAAAGTCATTGCAGAAACGGACGGTATTAACGATGTCGTTCTGAAATCCGGAAAGATGCCGGTAAAAGATAATGAGTGCCTGATTGATGATTACTACTTAAGAATGCGTAATTATAAAATTGGTGACACCATTGAACTGTTTTCTGGTAATGATACTGCACTGGAAGATGTGCTGACGGGCTCGGAGTTTACGGTATGCGGAAGCTTCGTATCTTCCGAATATCTGTCCATGTCCATGGGAACTTCTTCCATCGGTTCCGGCAGCGTCGAAGGTCTGATGATTGTCCGTCCGGAGGTTTTCAAACTGGATGTTTTTACCGAGGCGGACCTTCTGGTATCCGGAGCGAAAGAATTGATGTGCTACTCCGATGAGTACGAGGAGCTGATCGAAGACGTAACGGATAATATCGAAGCGATTGCAGACGAAAGAAATGAAATCCGTTACACCGAAGTAATTGATGATGCCAATAAACAGTTAGAAGATGCAAGAAAAGAGTACGAAGACGGAAAGAAAAAACTGGAAGACGGCAAAAAAGAGTACGAAGATGGCAAACAGAAATTAGAAGATGCCAAAATTGAGTATGAAAACGGTCAGAACCAGATTTACGAGGGCCAGATTGCAATTGATAACGGCTGGGCAGAACTGAATGCCCAGAAAGAAACTTTCGCTGAGCAGAAACAGGAATTTCTGATTCAGAAGGCGGTTGCAGAATATGACCTGAATTCCAAACTTTCCGAATACGAATTTATAAAGAATTATATTCAATCGAATATTTCGGACGAAGATGTTGCCAGAATCAAACAGTTTATTTTCAATATGACTGGTATTGCACTGGATTTTGAAGCTTACGAGGCCATGATTTATCAATACGCGGACGAAGCGAGGGCGCAGATTGATGAAGGCCAGGCTTTAATTGATTATTATCAGGCTCAGATTGATGCAGGAGAAGCAGAATTAAATTATCAGCAGAGCCAGATTTACGCAGGTCAGCAACAGCTGATTGAAGCGAAAGAAGAAATCGATAAAGGCGAGAAAGAACTGAAAGACGCCGAAAAAGAAATTGAAGATGGCGAAAAAGAATTAAAAGACGCGGAAGAGCAGTTAGACGATGCGGAAAAAGAAATCGCCAAAATAGAGAAGTCGGAATGGTACGTCCTGGACCGGAATTATCTTAACGATTATTCCTCTTATTCCTCCGATTCTGAGCGAATCGGAAATATCGGTAAAGTATTCCCGGTAATTTTCTTTATCGTAGCGGCTCTGGTTTGTCTGACGGCCATGACCCGAATGATTGACGAAGAGCGTACCCAGATTGGTACCTTGAAAGCATTAGGATACAGTAAGGGAACGATTATGCGAAAGTATATCCTTTACGCACTTTATGCTACAGTTACAGGCTCCATCGCAGGTGCTTTGATTGGCAGCAAGATCCTTCCGTACATTATCCTGAATCTGTATAAGATGCTGTATCCGAACATTGAAAATCTGCAGTATCCATACAGCTTAGAGCACTGCCTGGTGGCAGGTGGCGCTGCTTTAGTATGTATTCTTGCAGCTACTTTGTTTGCCTGTACGAAGTCCCTTCTGGAAGCTCCGGCAAGCCTGATGCGTCCGGTTGCTCCAAAGCAGGCAAAGAAAATGATTTTAGAGCGTATTCCGGCCGTCTGGAACAAAATCCGTTTCACCTGGAAAAACGCCTTAAGAAACTTTGTCCGTTATAAAAAGCGTCTGTTCATGACCATATTTGGAATCTGTGGTTCCACAGCCCTTCTGTTGGTAGGCTTTGGCCTGAAGGATGCGATTAATACCATCCTTTATGCCCAGTACGGAGACATCTGTCTTTACAACGAAGTCATTACCTTAGATATGGATGCGTCAGAGAAAGATAAAGCGGAGCTGGAAGAAATACTGAATCGGGACAGCCGTTTCCAAAGCTATCTTTACACTTATGAGATGACAGCAGATACGGAAGGAAACACTCCGAAAGAAATCGTTTCTGCTTATGTATATGTTCCGAAGGATCTGGATGCTTTTGAAGAAAACATTGATCTGAAGAACCGTGAAACAGAGGAAGAACTGGAACTGAAAGAGGGAGAGGTCATCATTACAGAAAAAATGGCCAGCATCTTAGGTGTGGATGTAGGAGATACCATTCAGTTTTCAGAAAACCAGAAAGCGAAAAAAGAAGCCAAAGTTTCCGGAATTGCGGAAAACTATGTATATCATTACATTTACATGACTCCGACAACCTATAAGAGCCTGTATGGAGAAGAGCCGGATTACAATGTAATTACAATCGTAAATAACGAAGGCGTTACAATTCCTGCAGAAGATTTCGGTAATGAATTCCTGCAATATGACGCCGTAGGCGGAGTTCAGAGTATTTCCACCTTAATCGAGAAGTTCTCCGACATGCTGAAAAGCTTAGACTCCGTAACCTTGATTCTGATTGTATGTGCAGGTGCCTTAACATTCGTAGTTCTTTATAACCTGAACAACATCAATATCAGCGAGCGACGGAGAGAACTGGCAACCTTAAAGGTTCTGGGATTTTATGATATCGAACTGAGCCAGTATATCTACCGCGAAAATATACTGATTACCATTATTGGCGTCGCCCTGGGCGTTTTAGGAGGAGTCTTGCTGACCAACTTTGTAATTACGACCACGGAAGTGGATATCGTTATGTTCGGCCGTGAGATATTCTTACCAAGCTACATAAAGAGCGTCCTTATATCCATTGGATTTACGGTAATTGTTAACATCATTGTCCACTTTAAACTGAAGAAGATTGATATGGCTACCTCCTTAAAGAGTGTTGAATAAAGGCCTTGAAAATAGTAAAATATTATGGTGAAAAAAGTTAAATCAAAACCGAAAAAAACTAAGAATTCAAAGAGTTCGAAAAAAGAAAATAAAGAGATTAAGATCATAATCATTGCAGCCATTGCTCTGTTATTGGAACTGTGTGCTTTCGGTATTTTTGGTACCGTTGGCGGATGGGTAAAATATGCAGAGTTTGGTCTGTTTGGTCTGATGGCTTATGTCTTCCCGGTTGCGGCAGCATTAGCGGTTATTTTCATCTATCTGAGGGATGAAAAGCGGATCAGCAAGATTGTTTGCTGTATCGTTTTCTTCCTGTGTCTTTGTGCATTCATCCATATACTGACTTTCCGGAATTTTGCAGAAGTAACGGTGGACCGTTACTTTACGGAATGCGCGGTTCTTTCTACCGGCGGCGGTATTTTTGGCGGCCTTTTAGCTTTAGGCTTATTCCTGGCAGTAGCGAAGGTGGGAGCTATTATTATTCTGGTTCTGGCTATGCTCATCTGTCTTTTGTTTGTTTTCGAAGTTCCTGTTTTTGAAAGCATAAAAATGCTCTTTGGCAAATTAAAGAAGACTGAGAAAGAGGAAGCGCCGGATAAAGTGGTAGTGCCTCGCACCAAAACCAAAAAAGAAGAAACGGTTTACGAAGGAACGACCGAAGATGGTGTTACCATCCGTATCGTCAAAGCTCCTTCCAAAAAGCATATAAAGACTCCTTTAAAGAGAAGCTATAACAAGGCGGCTCCTTTAAGAGACGGCTCGATCAAAACTGTCCGTACCGGTTCCAAGGCGAAAGGGATTATTAATCCAGGCCTTACGAAGTCCAATGCCAATGGTGATGAAATTCATGAAATCACCCACATGAAACGTGCTCCGAAAGAGACGGCTGTCGAAGAACCAAAGAAGACCATTCGTGTAACAGACATGACCGAAGAAGAAGCTGCAAGAAGAGCGAAAGAAATTGCAGCTGCGGAAGAGGCTAAGATAAAAGAAGCCAGAATGCAGGCGGAAAAAGAACGCTTGGAAAAAGAGCGTCTGGAGAAAGAACGCTTAGAAAAAGAACGTCAGGAAAA
>JAZUGA010000019.1:0-19886 GCA_045640945.1 Lachnospiraceae bacterium
GCGGTCATGATAGCCTACTGCATGCTCATGATCGATGGTCTTAACTAACAGGCCCAATTCTTCCAGTTCTGCAACGATTTTTGCTCTAGCTTCTTCGGTGGTCAGGCCACAGTATTTTCCGCCTTTTTCATTAATATGGCCGTCATCGGTAAATACGCAGATTTCTTCTAAGCCATATTTCTTGCCTAATTCGAAGTCGTTCGGGTCATGAGCAGGAGTAACCTTCATGGCGCCGGTTCCAACTTCCAGATCAATATAAGAGTCCGCAATAATCGGAAGTTCTCTTCCTACTAAAGGAAGAATACAGGTCTTGCCGATATAGCTCTGATATCTCGGATCATCTGGATGAACTACTACAGCGGTATCGCCCAGCATAGTTTCCGGACGGGTTGTAGCGATTTCGATGAAACGGTCTTCGCCTTTGATCGGATAATTAATGTGCCAGAATTTTCCGGCAGTATCTTTATGCTCAACCTCTGCATCACTAACCGAAGTCTGGCATTTTGGACACCAGTTAATAATCTTTGTGCCTTTATAAACCCAGCCTTTTTCGTACATCTTTACGAAAACTTCCAGTACAGCATCGGAAACGCCCTGGTCCATGGTGAAACGTTCTCTGTCCCAGTCCGCACTGCTGCCCATTTTCTTCAGCTGGTTCACAATACGTCCGCCGTATTCTTCTTTCCATTCCCATGCACGTTTCAGGAAGCCTTCACGGCCTAAATCCTCTTTGTGGATTCCTTCCTTACGCAGCTGTTCAATGATTTTTACTTCCGTTGCAATACTTGCGTGGTCGCAGCCTGGCTGCCATAAAGCATTGTAGCCCTGCATTCTTTTCTGACGGATTACAATATCCTGAAGAGTGTTGTTTAATGCATGGCCCATGTGTAACTGACCGGTAATATTTGGAGGAGGCATGATGATCGTAAAAGGTTTTTTACTGTCATCCGGCTCAGCATGAAAATATTTTTTCTCAAGCCAGTTGTCATAAATCGGCTGCTCAATTTCCTTTGGATTGTAGGTTTTAGCGAGTTCTTTCATAGTATTCTTCTTTCCATTCATCTATTATTTTTGTATTCGTGTCTGCATTTTCTAATTTCCGGACGAATTCTTTCGTATCGTCACTGTTTTCAATCTCCCGGCGCAGGGCGCCCACTCGTTTCCGGATGGTCTCTAACGTCTCATTGGAGAAATTGAATTTAATGATTGTCTTTAAAAGCTCTTCTTCATCATTATTGACTAAGGACATATAAACGCAGGCTTTCGCATAAGCCGGGTCCGGATAGATTTCATAAGCCTTGGAAAAATACATATTGGCATTTTTGCTCATGAAAGATTTTGCATAAATCACGCCGATGGAATATGCGATTTTCGCATAGAAGGTTTCCGGCATTTCCTCCGAATCCATGTTATTCAGAATGTCAAAATACAATCTTAACGCAGATTCCGATTTGCCATTCTTGTAATATGCATCCGCCTCAATCTGATGTCGTTCCGCTTCCGAAAGATGATCAATATTTAAAACTGCACCGGCAATGGAACTAAGCTCATGGCCTGTGTAGTAATAACTTTCTGAAAGAATATACTTCACAAAGTCCTGAACAGAAGCATCCTCTGCTGCCATCTGGCGAAGCTGGGAAGCCATTTCTCTCTGGCCCAGGGCATTATCAATATAATCGAAAAGTTTCTCTGAGAAAAACTCCCGATAGACAAAGTTAATATGATTGAAAATAAAGTAGTTTATTTCTTCCAGGGAATAAACGTTGGTTTCAATCTCTTTAATATAATATGGAGTTTGTGACTGCTTACCGCAGATTTGCAAAGCCATTTTATACGTATCCTTCCATGTTCAGCCGCTTAACGATTTTCGTATCGCTGGCTGGGAAAAATTCTCCGAAGCCCTTGTCCTTGACGGAGATTTCGCACTCACAGTCATTCAGGTAACGGATTTCAATTTCAATTCTTGTAGCCTTATTCGGTCTCTGAGGAAATTCACTAAGGTCAAAATCCACATAAGTTCTTTCCTTGCTGACCAAAGAAGTGATATAAAAACGGATAACTTTTATGTTATCGAGAATAAAGTCGGAAACTACTCCCGCGTCAAACCAGTCCACAGAAGCTCTGCTCAGGTTGATGATGGACATGCTTCCTTTGTAACGAGCTTCTACGGCAATAGTAACTTTCGTTCTGCCATCGCAGATAATGGTCAGGTCCTTTAAGTCCTTTCTGCTTTTTCTCAAGCCCGCCAGGCAGGCTCCCTTGGCATAAAGGTTGTTCCCCTTAAAAGCTCTGGTGTTCTCCGAAATATCATGAAGGGTCTTTTCAAACCACAGCTCTTCAAATCCATCTCCCACAAAGAATACGCTGGACACCTGATTCTCATCAAATACTTCCGCAAATAAAGTATCCAGTTTTTCATCCATCAGTTCCTGAACACTTTCATTTTCCCCGTAGGTGAACTCATCGTTATGTTCGTCCTCATAAACGTAAACATACTCTTCGTTGTCCGCGCCTTTCTGAAGGGAAAGCTGTTTCTCATAAAAGCCTTCGGAAGAGAAATCAAAAAGCTGGGCTCCCTTTTCCCAAAGTTCTTTATTTTCATTCAGCATAAAGTAGGCGAAGCTTTCTGCGCAGGACTGCAGCTTTATTTTGCTGGCAGGAAGTCGAAGCAGGGAAAAAGCTTCCACTACCGTTTTCTTAATTTCATGGTCAATGGTTCTTAAGTTTACCGTAATGTTTTCAACCGCCATAATGGAAGTGGTAAGCTGAACCAGTTCAATAATCTTGCCAAAAAAGATTGCAAGAAGCTGGGTGTAAGTATACTCCCGGTTGTCTACAATGCAGGTTTCCCGCTCGGCAACATTTGCCAAAAGGTCCTCAAACAGGTATTCTTCCTTTTCCTTTGCATAATCGATGGCAGCCTGGCCAATCAGCCATTTATGGGCTTCCTGGTCAAAGCTCAGAGCCGTAGGAATCCGGTAGCGCATCTCTTCCGTGCCGGAAACAATCGACTCCGGACACTGGTGGCGTCTGGAATAATAGCAAGCCTGACAATATTCACTTGTATAATCGATACCAATGATCAGTCCCTGTTTGTCCATTAAAATAACCTGTCAATTAACTGACTCTTTATGTAATAGTCTTTCGCAGCCGGTGCAAAATTGTCAAAATCTTTATCCTGCTGCATCTGAATCAACGAATTAATAACCGAATATCTGGATTCATCTTCCACAATATTCAGATCGTCGTAGGATACGGTTACTTCTTCCTCCTCATCTACGGAATAGGTAATGCTCTCTCCATAGAACAAAGTAATATATTTTGCAAAGAAGCCGTCCATGACTTCGTTCATGTTTTCCGTTCGGGTTTCCTCTCCCGGAGCGATTCGGTAAGTTACCGAGGCATTCTTTCCGATGCTGGTAATAATAACCGAATTTGCCAGAATCGGCGGAAGTTCAAAGTAACGGGCATAGCCCTTGAACTCATTCAGCAGAATGGACCGGCCAGTAAAATCTTTCAGCTTCCGTTCAATCAGCTGAAGCTTCATGTTGCTGGTAATGTCCTTATCTGCAGCATATTTCAGGTAAGCTAATTCCGTAACTGGGGTGAATACGGTTCCGCTGACCATCTCATCTCCTACCATCTTGAAGAAGTCTGCATTCCGTTCTTCGTTGTGGAAGAAGTATGCATGGGCGCGGAAATTCAGGTAGTCCACCTTCAGCTGCTCATCCGGTCCGGACTCGTAATATTTCGTAAACAGCTGGGAAATCAGTTCAGAATTCGTTCCCGTTTCGATGGTACGCTTCAGAACTCGTTCCGGAAGAGAATCATCTACAATTCCGTAAGCGTTTCCAGCCCGGTAAAGGTCCAGCATAACATCAATTTTGTCATTGTAATATTTCAGCAAGTACTGGAACGTACTTGGATCAAACGTTGTTTTGGTAAAGCTCTGCTCGCACATATCCAGGAGCAGCGGATCTTCTTCCACTTCCGGATTTTCGGTCAGCTCATGGGCCAATTTTGCAATACTGGAATCCTCAATGTACGCAAAGCCACCCTTCTTGATTTCTTCGTAAGCTTCCTCATACAGGCCCCGCTCGATCATGATTCCGATCAGCTTGCCTCTGGTTTCCGTATCCAAGTCAAACTTGAAGAACTCAATGAGCTCGTCATATACTTCCTGCTCTTTGGAGCTTCTGGAGAAATATACAACGGTATCGTTTAACAGTTTCTGCACATAGGAAACGCGGAAGCTGGAAGCATTCATGTCGTGGGTCAGGTAGTGAAGAATCTCTACCGGATCCTTATAAGCTCTGGTTAAAGGAAGGGTATCCTTCAGCAGCATATAATCATTCAGAGGCACGCCCTGAATACATTTATCGATATACTCCTTGCTGTTCAGCAAGTCGATTCTTTCATAATCTACGTTGTGGTAAATATTGCCGGCAGCATCTTTAAATAAAATCGTAGCGTCGCCGGAATATACTTTTACCAAAGCCTGGCCTTCATTCAAAGCAATGTCCTGGTAAACACTGAGCTCGCTGTGAAGTACCATTACGTTGGTCATGCGGCCGGAATGACAGAGGATTTTCTTGGTGGAAAGAATCTCAAAAAGGCCCCGCTGTAAGGTTACGGTCAGCAGGTTGTTTTCCAGAATGTCTTTGTAAATAACCGCCATATGGTCGTCAATGGTTCCCTTGTAGACCTGCTCTTCCGCATAGGAAATAATGGACGGTATGTAAGCCCGGTAATATTCCGGATGTTTTCTCTTGTTTGCAATCAGGTTTGCATAGAAATAGGACTGGTAGGAAGTAAGGCGGGAAGCATTCTCGGAAAAGTATTCCATAACTCTGGTCGGAACCGTGTCATATTTCGTCTGATCGATGGTGTAAATATAATAATTGAACAGGCCAGGGATATTGTCGATATATTCCCGGATTGCCTCTCCATAATATTTCTGGTTAGATTTTTCCCGGTTGTCGGACCGAATCAGCAGCATGCAAAGAGCCTTTAACAGACTTCTGGTTGGGAACCGGTCGTACATCATGCGCAGAACTTTGATAGCAATCTGCGTATTGATTTTTGACAGTTTTACGCTGCTCTGCTCTAAAATCAGATCTGCAAAGTGGGAACTTAAGGTTCCTGTAATGTAGCCGATTTTTGCGCCGAAAAGCAGTACCTGAAGTTCGAAATCGGACGCATCATATAAGAACTCCGGCTTTTTACGGAATACTTCTAAAGCTTCCAGATACATTACCGGACTGCAGCAGCCTTCTACAAAGCAATCATAAAGAGCGTCCAGTTTTCTTCCCGGCTCCCGCTGGTAAGCCGGATCCATATTCAGAAGAACCCAGAGGATTTTCCAGCTTGGCTGTACTTCATAAGCCGCACGAATCCGCTTCAGCGCCTTCAGGATCTGGAGTTCGTCTTTTTCATACAGACATTCCACATAATAGAAATAGCTGAGCAGCTCGTAATCCGGTTTTTTCATTTTGGAAATCTGCTCTGCCATGAACTCTAAAATGTTGGCCGCATTGGTATACTGTTCCAGTTCAATAAAAACATGGGCACGGTAAAGCATCAGATACATATCATCTACTTCATTACCGTCAACGTTTCCAATAATTTCATTGGAGCGTTCCATCCAGTCGTAAGGCTCTACATTTCCAATTTTATAATCCAGATATAATCTTAAAAGCTCCGGCCATTTTTTCTTCGTGGTCTCTCCATCCAGAATGCTGCGGACTTTAATGTTTACCATTACCGGAACATGGATTTCCTGATTAGAGGTGCGGAAGGTAATGCTGGAATAGTTCTTTCCTGCATGAAGCTTGCTTTCCGTAATGATTACCGGATAGTACAAAACGCCGTCTTCAAAATCATCGGAAGTTACGACCCTTTTGCCGATTTTCAGGAAAGAATCCGGCACCAGAACTTCCATTTCCGTATAGCCCGGATTATCCAGCTTTAAGGTCATTTTCACATAGGAGTCTTCGGTCAGGTTGGACAGGGCAATCATATCCGGAGCAACAGAAAAAGAAGCAGGTTCTTTCGTTCCTGTTGCTACCAGGTATTCCTCTTCCGCTATTTTCTTGTTCTGACCCAAAAGCAGGGCCTTTTCCAGAATTTCGTCCACCTTTACTCCCGGTTCTTTAACCGCTGAAGTCGTTCCTTCATGGTCTTCTCATATCCTAAATTTCCCGGCTTATAGAACTCATGTCCTACCAGTTCATCCGGCAAATACTGTTGTTTTACATAATGCTCCGGAAAGTCATGGGCATATTTGTAATCCAGTCCATGGCCTAATTCCTTTGCGCCACCGTAATGGGCATCCTGCAGATGGGCCGGAACCCCTTTAATATCCGTGGTTCTTACCAGTTCCATGGCTTCGTCAATGGCCATGACTGCAGAGTTGCTCTTCGGAGCTCCTGCCACATAAAGTACCGCTTCTGCCAGAATAATTCTGGCTTCCGGCATACCGATTACATGAACCGCCTGCTGGGCTGCAACAGCCAGCTGGAGAGCTCTCGGGTCTGCACAGCCAACATCTTCTGCAGCACAGATCATAATTCTTCTTGCGATAAAGTTTACATCTTCTCCGGCATAAAGCATTTTTGCCAGATAGTAAATCGCTGCATCCGGGTCGCTGCCCCGCATGCTTTTTATAAAAGCAGAAATGGTGTCGTAGTGATTGTCACCATTTTTGTCATATCTTACATTTTTTCTTTGAACGCACTGTTCGATGACTTCGGAAGTAATCAAAATGCTTCCATCTTCTGCAGGCGTGGTCAGAACCGCCAGCTCGATTGCATTTAACGCTACTCTGGCATCGCCTCCGGCAAAATCACTGAGGAACTCTAACGCATCCTTTGTGATTTCTGCATGGTACATGCCCATGCCCCGCTCCTTATCTGTAAGGGCGGTCTGGATAATGGATTTAATATCCTCTGCGCTCAACGGCTTCAGCTCGAAAATCATGGAGCGGCTGATCAGCGCGGAGTTTACTTCAAAATAAGGGTTCTCTGTAGTTGCACCAATAAGAATAACTGTTCCGTCTTCAACATAAGGCAGAAGGTAATCCTGCTGGGCCTTATTGAAACGGTGGATCTCGTCGATAAACAGAATGGTTTTCCGTCCATATGCGCCTAAAGTAACTTTCGCTTCCTCAACAATAGCAACCATGTCCTTCTTTCCGGAAATGGTGGCATTAATCTGCTTAAAATCTGCTTTTGTGGTATTGGCAATTACTCGGGCCAGAGTCGTTTTGCCAGTTCCGCTTGGTCCATAAAAAATGACCGACGATAATTTGTCCGCCTGAATAGAACGGTAAAGCTGACTTCCCGGAGATAAAATATGCTTCTGGCCGGCAAACTCTTCTAAGGTTCTCGGACGGATCCGGTAAGCCAAAGGAGCCTCTTCTTTCAGCCTATTCTGTTGTGCATACTCAAATAAATCCATACATAGTTAATATAGCATATTTATATGCTACTAACAATTGAAAATGTCTTGTTTTCGGGAAATAGATTGTCCAGATTTCCTGTCAGGAATTCGATTTTGCCGTTGCTAAGAAAACAAAAGGAACGACGATTCCGCAGACCCCCAGAAGAAGGAGCTGGACGATTTTCAACCCTGCGGTGCAGGCGAAAACCATGGCTGCCATGCAGAACAGAACAATAAGAATCGTCCTTAACCGGCACTGGCTGAAATTCAGACGTGCGCGATAAGCTTTTTTCGCAGTTTTGGAATACCGTGGATCCAGTTTGTTCTGGATGACGCTTCTTTGTAAAGAAATAATACTTTTTGCCTGATTATAAGCAGAAAGTCCTGCAATTACCGATGTAACAGCCGCTGCCAGACCGAAAATCAGAATGAAAGCAGGCGCAGTTTTCGAGACTTGTCCATCCCGTAACAGGGGAATAGAAAGCCATACAGTTACTGCAGCCCCTGCAAGGCCTGCAATACATAAAAGGATGCTGATGATCGAGAAAAACGGACTTATTTTTTTCATGTAACCCATTATATATGTTTGACAAAGAAATTCCAATAATTTAATATTATAATTTAATATATTAAAGCATTAATGTGTAAATTTTATGGCTTTAAACATGGTTGTCCAACCATAAAAAAACAATAAAAGGAGGACAATGTAATGGCAGTTCAGAAAAAAGATCCACACTATTCCGATATCACCCCTGAGATTGAATCCTTAGCCGAAATCTGTAAGGAAAACGACCAGATTGACCCAATGTTATACTTCCGCTATAACGTAAAACGCGGTCTCCGTGACATCAATGGTAAAGGTGTATTGACAGGCCTTACAGAAATTGCAGAAGTAAAATCCTACACCATCGATGACGATGAAATGGTTCCTTGCGAAGGCAAGTTGTACTACCGTGGTTATGAAATCAATGACCTGGTAAACGCTTTCACCAAAGAGCATCGTTTTGGATTCGAAGAAACTACCTACCTTTTAATTTTCGGAAAGCTTCCGACCGAGAAAGAGCTGAAAAGCTTTAACGCTTTGCTGGCCCGCTATCGTTCTCTTCCGACCAACTTCGTCCGTGACGTTGTTATGAAGGCTCCAAGCCGTGAGATGATGAACACTCTGGAAAGAAGTATTCTGACCCTTTATCCATATGATAACAATCCGGACGACGTGTCCGTAGACAACGTTCTCCGTCAGTGCCTGCAGCTGATTGCGATTACACCGCTTCTGGCTGTTTACGGCTATCATGCATATGAGCACTATAAAGAAGGCGGAAGCCTGGTAATTCACCAGCCGGATTCGTCCATGAGCACGGCAGAAACTATCCTTCATCTGCTTCGTGACGACAGCAAATTCACGAAATTTGAAGCCAGCGTATTAGACCTTTGCCTGGTACTTCATGCAGACCACGGCGGTGGAAATAACTCTACTTTTACCAATCGTGTTGTTACTTCTACTCTGACGGATACCTACTCTGCAATCAGCGCTTCCTTAGCTTCCTTAAAGGGACCTCGCCATGGTGGCGCCAACCTGAAGGTTGTAGGCATGATGGATGACATCAAGGCTCATGTAAAAGACATTACCAACGAAGAAGAACTCACCAAATACTTAAATAAGATTCTCCGCGGAAAAGCTTATGACAAACAGGGCTTAATCTACGGCATGGGTCATGCAGTATATACCCTTTCCGATCCACGTGCCGTTCTGCTGAAGAAATTCGTAGAACGTCTTGCAGAAGAAAAAGGTGCAACCGAAGAATTCCAGTTCTATCAGAGAATTGAGAAGCTGGCTCCTCAGGTAATCATGCAGGGACGCAATATCGTTCGTCAGGACATTTGTGTAAACGTAGACTTCTATTCCGGACTGGTTTACCGTCTCTTAGGTCTTCCGGAAGAGCTGTTTACACCGCTCTTTGCCATTGCAAGAATGTCCGGATGGTCTGCACACCGTCTGGAAGAACTGGCAACCGGCGGTAAAATTATCCGTCCTGCTTACAAAAACGTTGTAAAACATGCAAAATATGTTCCAATCAGGAAGAGATAAAAATCCCTCTCATGTCTGGAACAGAAAGATAATAAGAAATGAATGTCACCATACCAAACAAAAAATTTGGCGGATCCATTTCGGTTCCGGAATCCAAAAGCTATGCGCATCGATGGCTGATTGCACAGGCTTTAGCTGGTGAACATTCCAAAGTAGTTTGTGAAAACAATTCCCGCGATATCGTCGCAACCATCCGCTGTCTGGAAGCCATTTCCGGCAAAGGTCCGGTCATCGGCCGTGAAGTCTGCTACATGGATTGCGACGAGAGCGCTACTACCTATCGGCTGATTCTGCCCATCGCTGCCGCTCTCGGCAAATGCTGCGAATTCACTTTAAGAGGAAATTTAGCGGACCGTCCTATGGAGCCTTTATTTAAGGCACTTCGTGTTCATGGTGTCCGCCGGGAAGAAGCGGAAAGCGGAAAAATCCGGATCGCCGGAAAACTGACCGGTGGTACTTTTATTATTCCCGGAAATATTTCTTCCCAGTTTGTCTCCGGTCTTTTAATGGCCGCTCCTCTTCTTACGATCAACAGTACCATTTATGTTCAGGGAGAATTAGAGTCTGCCAACTACGTGGACATGACTCTTTCCGTTCTTGAGCAGTGTGGAATTGAAGTAACGGAAGATGTTGTGGACAGCGAAATGATGGGAGGGAAAAACGATTTCAGCCATGTATTTAAAGTAAAAGGCAATCAGCAATACCGCCTTCCGGACCAGGTCGTTTTAGAAAGAGACTGGTCTCAGGCTGCTTTCTGGCTGGCTGCAGGGGCTTTAAGAACCGGCCCTATGGTCTGTCCGGGCATGAACATTGACAGTATTCAGGGAGACCACCGAATCGTTGATATTTTAAGGTCTTTCGGCGCCGAAATCGATGTGTTCCGGAAACATGATGTTCATGGAAGGCCGGTTCCGAACGAAGACGTTATCACCGTCATGGGTGGAAACCTTCATGGCATTACCGTAGATGCTTCCGATATTCCGGATCTGGTTCCGGTAATCGCTTTAGTTGCCTGCAAAGCAAAGGGCATCACAATTATCCGTAACGCCGGCAGACTGCGTCTGAAAGAGACGGACCGGCTGAAAACGGTGCGTGATTCGCTGCGGGCCATCGGCGCTGATATCCGTGAAATCAAAGACGGTCTGATCATTACTGGATTAATGGATGAAGCGGAAAAGAAAGAGGCAGAAAAAGCCGGAAACGGGCCTTATGCTTTTAAGCTGAAACGAATCGACTATGTTTTAAAAGGCGGAAAAGTAAATTCCTTCGGAGACCATCGGATCACCATGATGTGCGCCATTGCTGCCAGCATTTGTACGGATCCGGTCCAGATTGACAACGCCGAATCCGTAACGAAATCCTACCCGGGATTTTTCAATGATTTAGTAAATCTTCAGAAAATGAATTAAAGTTCGATACTCTTTCCTCGTCACTGACGTAAAAAATATCCCCTTTGTCTGGAACAAAGGGGATTTCTTTTTCTTAAAATTCGGATTTCTTAGGTTCGGATTACTTCAGCTCTTCTTCTGCTTTTTTCAGAACCGCTGCGATTACCGCATCCATGTCGTAATACTTGTACTCGCCTAAACGTCCGCCGAAAATTACATTCGGTGTGCCTGCTGCCAGCTCCTTGTATTTCTCATAAAGAGCCGTGTTTGCATCATCGTTTACCGGATAGTAAGGCTCGTCGCCCTGCTTCCACTCGGCAGAATACTCACGGTAAATGATTGTCTTCGGGTTCGCCTGATCCGTCGCTTCATCCATCGGCGTACCGTCTTCGTTATAACGCTGTGCAAACTCAAAATGCTTATGCTCAATGATTCTCGTATACGGAGTTTCTGCATCGGTATAGTTTACCACTGCGTTGCCCTGAAAATTATCCATGTCCAGCGTCTCGCTTTCAAAGCGAACACTGCGGTACTGAAGAGCGCCCAAAGTATAGTCGAAGAAGGCATCAATCGGTCCGGTGTACACAACCTTCTTTGCCAGTCCTAAGGTTTCCGGATTTTCCATTCCTTCCGCCTTCGCCTTTTTCAGCTCTTCCAGATAATCTACGCCCAATTTTACAGGCACATCGCCGATGATTTTCTCAACCATGGCCGTATATCCGCCAACCGGAATTCCCTGGAACAAAGCGTTGAAATAGTTGTTGTCATATATGAAGCGGACTGGGAGACGCTTGATAATAAAGGACGGGAGCTCGGTGCACGGACGGCCCCACTGCTTTCCGGTATAGCCATTGATCAGCTTCTCATAAATATCCGTTCCAATCAGGGAAATGGCCTGCTCTTCCAGATTCTTCGGCTCAAAAGCATCGATTTTTTTCTTGGCTTCTGCATAGGCCTCCGGACCATTTTTCCCGGATGCATCTTCTACAGAAACGCCTGCCAGCTCTGCCAGCGCCACCATCTTCTGCTCTTCAATTTTTGCCTTCGCTTCTTCCGGAGTTTTTACGCCCCACATCTTGCTGAAGGTATTCATATTGAACGGAAGATTGTAAATCTCGCCGTGATAGTTTGCTACCGGGCTGTTGGTATAACGGTTAAACTCTGCAAACTGGGTAATATAGTTCCAGACCTTCCGGTCATTGGTATGGAAAATATGGGCCCCATATTTATGAACGTTAATACCTTCCTCCAAAGCAGAATAAACATTTCCTGCAATGTGGTTTCTCTTTTCGATAATCAGGCAGCTCTTTCCGGCTTTTTCCGCCTCGTGGGCAAAAATCGCACCATATAAGCCTGCGCCAACAATAAGATAATCGTACATATTTCTCGACCTTTACATCATTCCAGTTACATACTGCAAGCAATCGTTCCCGGATTATTCACCAAGGAAATCGTTAATATCGTAATTTAATTCGCCAGTGTATTCTTTCAGGGCTTCTACACCGTCAAGAGCACGGATTGCGCCGTTTGCCATAGCTTCCATTTCGAATTCGCCAGGATATGCATAAACTGGAGCGATGAAGCCGCAAGCTTCTTTTACTGCGTTAACCAGGCCATCGTCATGAACCATTCCGCCGCCCATAAGGATTGCATCAACGTCGCCCTTTAAAGCTGCTGCCATAGCGCCGATCTGTTTTGTAATCTGGTAAACCATAGATTCGTAAACTAATTTTGCGAATTTATCGCCTTTGGCAATACGCTCGCGAACTTCAACAGCATCACTGGTTCCTAAAAGATCAACAAAGCCACCGGTCTTTGTCGTCAGGTTCTTTGCGGTCTTCTTGTCCAGGTTGTTATCGAAAATATAATCAATTAAATCCGCTGCAGAAATGCTGCCGCAACGGGTTGGAGTCATAGGTCCGTCACCGCCAACGATATCGTTGCTGTCGATCATTTTTCCTTTTCTATGAGCAGTAATGGATGTGCCGCCGCCGATATGGCAAACGATGTAGTTCATGTCTTCGTATTTCACACCCATTTTGTCGGAATGAACAACTGCTGTTTCCTTCTGGTTCAGAGCATGGGCATGGGTTTTATGCAGAACGCCCTTGATACCAGTCATTCTTGCGTATGGAATAGCCTCGTCGGTGTCTGGAGGGTTAACCATGAACGCCTTGCAGCCGTATTCTTCTGCAAACTTTCTTGCAATCTGTGGTCCTAACTGTGCAGGATGCTGAACGCCGTTAGCACCTCTTACTGCATGGTCATACATAATGTCGTTTACTTCATAAACGCCGCCTTCTACAGACATAACGCCGCCGCCACGGCCTACTGCTACGTCCAGATCCGACAGGTCTACTTTTGCTTCCTTCAGCATGTCGCGAATCATCCCAAGACGGAAGTCCAGCTGGTCCGATACTTCTTTGAACTGTGCAAGGTCTTCTGCTGCATGAGAAACATTCGCTGAGAATATTTTTTCAGTTCCTTTGAACACTGCGATTTTTGTTGATGTTGAGCCTGGGTTAATTGCTAAGATTTTATAATCTCCCATTTCACTCCTCCTAAAGTTGTAAAAATTTTTGCTGAAATATTCCGTTATTCAATATTTATGCCGAAAACCTCCGTCATTTAATATTTATGCCGAAAAGCTCCGTCATTCAATATTTATGCCGCAGACCTCCGTCATTTAATATTTTTACGGAAATACAGTATTGATTATAGTATAGAAAGGCCTATTTTTCTACCATTCATATAAAAATCATCCCCAAGAATTCCTTCTTTTTCTAACTTTTTTCTGTTTTTCAAATCGATAATCTGTATACCCCTTGACAGAAAGTGTATACCCGATTATGTTGAGCTCCTACATGCTTTTTCGCTAAAACTGAACTCTGAATTTCGTTTTATCGTTCAAACCCAAGTCTCTTTGATGTACGTTCCTCCCGTTTTTATCCATACTACAAACTTTTTCCCGTACACGGATACTTATTATTTCACTTTTCACGTAATCTATCCGTATAGAAGACTGTTACGTTATAACGGATACTTTTTATTTTGTATTTCATGCAAATTATCCGTGCAGAAACATATCATGAAATAACGAACACTAATTTCCTCTATTGCACCTTAAAACTATCCATATATTTTCATATATTTTCTATGCGAATACTTTCGCACTCATATAAGCATTTTTAATATCCGTATTTTCCAAATTTTCGTAATAACGGATATATGCCCTGTAACGATATCCGTATATGAAGAAATTTTCAAAATAACGGATATATGCCCTGTGGCGATATCCGTATATGAAGAAATATTCGTAATAACGGATATATTCCTTGCAGCGATATCCGTATGAATTTTGAACTACGGATTATAAATCTTGAAAGGACTATACTATGCAATTTAAAGAACATTTTTTATTTCGAAAGCAGCAACTTGAAAAAGAAATATCCGCCCTTGAGAAGTTTTTAGCACACACATCGACCAGTCCCCTCATTGTTCGAAAAAGAAATAACCGCTATTATTATTCAACCGTGAACAAGCTTTTCGAAGGATTAGACATGCAAGGAAATGAAGTATTTTCCAAACATGAGCGATATCTGAGAAAAGAATCCATGGAACTGGAAGCACTGGCAAAAAGGGACTATTCCATCCGCCGGCTGGAGGATGCAAAGAAAGAGTTGAAGCTGATTAATAATTATCTGAAAATCATGGAAAATGAGTCAACAGCGGAAAAATATTTAAGAAATCACGAAGGAGTGGCTCACATTATTAATCCATTACTAAAGCCGGTGGATTCGTCCGTCAAAGAATGGCTGGAAAAACCATACCCAACGAATACTTTCAATCCAGAAGGTCTCATCTATCCAACCGTTCTCCCAATTTTAAAGACCCGAAGCAAAGCTGAATCCGATATTGTAGGAAGGCTCGTTCATTATGAAATACCTTTTCATTACGAAGAGGGAATTTTGGTTAATGGTAAAATGTTCTTCCCCGATTTTACCTGTATGTCATTAAGCAATCATAAAATTTTCTATTGGGAACATTTTGGAAGTATGGACAATATCAAATATGCGCAAACATCTTTATCCAAGTTACCAGAACTGTATCAAGCAGGCCTAACAATGTGGCAAAATTTAATTGTAACGACCGAAACCTCCAGCTTTCCTCTGGATATTAATTTTGTGGATTTTCTAATTGAATATTTTTTGCTTTGATTTCTTTTTTACCTATATGTTTCTTTTATCTCTGGACGGTTTGTTTTTTAATCCTTTTATTTTCAGGAATTTCCTCATTTTATTTGTTCAAAAAGATGTACAAATTCTTTTCTATGGTTTAGAATAAATTAACAATTCTTTTTAAAACAAACGGAGGAACATTATGTCAGAAAACGATGAAATGATCACAATAACACTGGAGTTCGAAGATGACGAAAAAGTTGTAGTTGAACCATTATTTATTTTTGAAGTAGACGGAAAAGAATACGTTGCTCTGGCTCCTGTTGATGAGGAGTCTGATGACGTTTACCTTTACGAATACAGAGAGCTCGACGATGATGAGTTTGAATTCCTTGACATCGAAGATGATGCAGAATTTGATAAAGTTGCTGCAGAATTTGAACGCATTGTTGACGAAGCAGAAGCTGAAGAAGCAAAATAATTTTCTTTAATAAAAAGAAAGAACCGGACTGAGGAGTTTCCCAGTCCGGTTTTTATTGTTCTAAATCTTTTTCAATGTCGGATTTTATTCCATAGCAGCTGTCCAGTAGGTCTGATTGTAAATATCTGTGAAGCTGTACATTGCTAAAACAGTGCCATCGCCAACATACATATTTGCGATTTCCGGATTAACATTTGCAGTCCAGGAACCGATTACGTAGCTGTCAAGGTAGTTTCCGCCGTAATCATAGTAATCCGCGATAAAGTCGATCTCGTCGCCTTCTTTAATGGAAGCGCTGACATCTTCGGCGATAAAGCTGTTCTCCCATAATCCAGTGCCTTCGTCATCGGTTGACTTTGCCTTAACACCGCCAACAACCTTTGCTACAACGCCGATGTACTCTTCGGACATGGTGTAGTCGTAACGAAGACCTGCAATGTAGCCGTCCGGATTCTCGGAATCAAATACCAGAACCATCTTTGCACGCTGACCGTTGTACATTACCGGAACATAGCCTGTAATGGAATATCCGTCTGCGCCTTCGAAAGTGCTCTCATAGTAGTAAGCAACGATATTGCCATCGATGGAAAGCCAGGTCTTGTCGTTCTCACCGATCAGGTTGCCTTCCTCGTCAAAGTCAAATACGTTGTCGGTTCCAAGGTCGATCAGGCCTTCTCCGTCATCGTAGTATACGTTCAGAAGAATATGGTCTACCAGTCTCCACTGGTCATCATCTAAAGTGATGATCTGCTGACCGTCTTTGTTGGTCTTCCACTCTAACTGACGCTGATCAAAAATGTTATTTGCAAGGAACTCGGAAGCAGACGCTTTGTTCATCTTGCTTGTATAAGTTCTCTGGCTGAACATTCCGCCACCCAGCAGGCTGCCTAACAGGTCAGACATGTCGGATGTAGAATAATCGGTGCTGTAATCGTTGTAGTCATATCCGCCGAAGAAGTTGCTGCTGTAGTTGCTGCTGTAGCTGTTTCCATAGCTTCCGCTGTTGCCAAACAGGGAATCCATGTCGAACAGGCTGCTATAGTCGCTGCTGTAATCGTCGCCATAGTAGCTGTTGCCGTAATCGCCGCTTCCGAAAAGACCGAAGAGGGAGTTGAACGGAGAACCGCCACCGGACAGGAACTGGCCGCTCATTTCTAAGCTGGCATACTTCTGAACTGCGTCTGTATATTCTGTGCAGATACCGATTGCGTTGTAAACGCTTTCAACGGTAGATGCGTACTGTGCGTTTGCATATGGGAAGTAAATGGACAGGCCGTATGCGTTTGTCATGTTTCTGGAAACTTTGTTGTACTTAACGGAACCCAGAACTGCTTTTGCAAAAGCCTTGCCTTCGTTGTTGCCCATATTCTGTGCAAAGTCAACGGCGTCAACCTGGTCAATCTGATAAGACTCACCAAATTCACGGGATTTGCTTCTTACTTTTGAAACAGTAGAGTAAGAGCTGGAGCTCTGCTCACCATCAATCATGTTGCATACTTTCTTACCGAAAGCCTGCATCTTTGTAGGAACCGTTGTTTTTAACTCAACCAGGTCGGTTACCGAAAGAGTGGACTGAACACCAGGAGAATTCTGGGACGCTACTCTTACGAAATCGTCTGCAATGATTTTTCCTAATTCTACGGTGCCAATGCCTGGGTTGTTACTTAATTGTGTCAGCCAGTTTGTATAATACCAGCCGGAAGCATCTTCTGTTTCCTCGGATGCGATCATGTAATCGGAATAATCGGAAATAGCCAGTCCGGTCTCAACGGAAGCCATCAGACATGCGTCAAATCCTACGAAGTCGAATGCTACTCCGCCGTTTCTTAAAGCAGTCTTAATTCCGCCAAGATTCATGGATCCGGAATATGGATATTTCTCATCATGTCCATAGCCTTCTACAGAACCGCCGCCATGATCCCAGAGAATCAGCATGTTACGGTTTGCGTCGAAGTGTTTATCACAGTACTGAATGAACTCTGCTAAAGTATCGGACTTGGTCATGTCCTTGCTGCCAAAGTTCTTCTCCAGACGGAACAGTTCGCCACCCTTGATCTGATAAATCTGGTTGTATTCGCTGGAAATAGCGTTGTTCTGCCACTTTGTGGATCCACCGGTTAATACAATAAGATTTACCTGGTTGCCGATTTCTGCATTCAGCATTTCCTTCAGGTCACTGGTTGCAGAACCGCACTGGGACTCCAAGTCGGAGCCGCACATGTAAACCATAACGTTTACTTTATCTGTGCCATCGCCATAAATTTCGGTCTGTTTTCCAGGAACGCCTTCAGCAACATCCGTAATAAGGTTTCCTGTATTGTCTTCCCAGCCATCCTCCGTGTAATAGTTGTTTGCAAGGCTGGTCCAGGAGAATCCAGTCTGGGTCGGAGTCAGATCCAGCAAGCTGGTTCCGGAATCCGTAACGTTTGTCGTATTATTGTTGTTTCCGCCGTTGGTTATTACGTTGTCAACTTTCTTTGCGCAGCTCTTCAGCATGCAGCTTCCCAGAATGATAATCGCAAGAACAATAATGATACCGATAATGATAACTTTCAGTTTGGAAGCTTTCTTCTGGGTGCCATTTGTCGGTTTCAGAGTACTCGTTGTGGAAACAGGAATTTTCTCTGCTTCCTGCGCCTGCTCTTTTGCCTGCTGTGAAGCAGCAGCCTGTTTCTGTGCCTCTGCCTGTCTTCTTGCATTAATTTCCGCAGTGATTTTCTCCGTGTCGGTCAAAGGTCTTTCAACAACTGGTGTAGCATTCTGTGGTGCTGCGTTTACCTCTGCGGCTGGCATCTGCGGTGCCGCGTTTTCACTCATGGAAGGCATTGGAGGCATTGCGCCTGCACCGTTACCATTTTCGCCCATCGGTGGCATCTGCGGTCTTCCATTTTCACCCATTGGTGGCATCTGTGGTCTTCCATTTTCACCCATCGGCGGTATTCCTTCTCCGCCTAAGCTAGGGACCTGTACCCGGTTCGCCTTTTGTAGCTGGACCCTTTTTCATTCCAGCTCCGCCCTTTGCGCCAAGGCCGGTATTTCCGTTACGATTGCCAACAGGACCGGTACCTAAACCAGCGCCCTTGCGTCCGATTTTGCCGGTGCCCTCAACAACTTTTTTCTCTCTTCCGATTGGTTTTTTATCCATAATTTTCCCCTTTATTGAATAAAAAATATTAATGCGTTGCTACGAAAGCAACAATTACTTTTTCTTTTTTCAATAGATTTTTCACATCTATCCAATATTACTTTATCACATTACATGCGTCTATGTAATATCTTTTTTATGAATAAACCGTGTCCTGGAAAATGGTCATTTTTGCGTTTTCATAAATATATTGGACTTATGTACTGGTTATTTTTTCCCGTTGCGCATTCTAGTGAGATATGTACTGGCTGTTCCCTCCCCTCTGCGCATTTTAGTGAGATATGTACTGGCTGTTCCCTCCCCTCTGTGCATTTTATCGAGATATGTACAGATACAAGCAAGTTAAACCGTACATATCTCAACATTTTCTGCAGAACCACTGTTGCCAGACGTACATATCTCAACATTTTCTGCAGAGCCACTGTTGCCAGCTGTACATATCTCGCCTTTTTCTGCAAAGCCACTGTTGCCAGCTGTACATATCTCGCCTTTTTCTGCAGAGCCACTATTGCCAGTTGTACATATCTCTATATTATCTGCAAAGCCTACAGATTCATTGATACGCAGCCACTGTTAAGGTTGCTCGATTCGCTTTCAACATAAAAAATCGGCAGATATTCCATATATCTGCCGATTTTACTTCACTTATGGTTAATTCAATTTTTTATTTAAAGAACTTCACTGCGGCTTCGAACATGTGGTTCTCGTACTCGCCAGGAACGTTCTTGTACAGGTAGCTTCCCTTTCTCTCGCTGTGGCCCATCTTACCGAAGATACGGCCGTCTGGGGAAGTAATGCCTTCGATTGCACAGTTGGAGTTGTTCGGGTTGAAGGCTACATCGTAGGTTGGATTTCCATCTAAGTCTACGTACTGGGTAGCAATCTGTCCGTTAGCTGCCAGTTTCGCAATCAGTTCATCGCTGGCAATGAATCTGCCTTCGCCGTGGGAAATCGGAACGTTTACGATGTCGCCCGGTTTCATTAACTTCAGCCATGGAGACTTGGTGGAAACGATCTTTGTACGAACGATCTTGGACTGGTGACGAGCGATAGTGTTGAAGGTCAGGGTTGGGCAAGTTTCATCGGTGTCGATAATCTTTCCGAACGGTACAAGGCCTAATTTAATCAGGGCCTGGAAGCCGTTGCAGATACCGCACATCAGTCC
>JAZUGA010000020.1:0-4987 GCA_045640945.1 Lachnospiraceae bacterium
ATATTATACACCTTTTTTATATTTTGCAACTATTATTTCTTGGCTTTGGCTTTAGCCTGTCCGTAAACCAGATAGGCAATGATCAAAAGCCATACCACGCCTAAAATTACAAGCAGGGCAACAGAGGTTTTCGGTAACGGACCTAAGTCTGCCTTGGCACTGCCACCTTCTGCATTCAGCTGGTCCAGACGGTAAAGAGAAGTTACCTCATCAAACATCTGCTCAAAGTATTTATCATTGACTTTTTCTTTACGTCTTACAGATTTTGTAACGTTTTCAATCATCTGACCTGCAGCATCTCTTAAAGAAGTAGAACCATTGAAAACCGGAGTTACAAAAGTATCCGCAGTATGGTCAATCAGCAGCTGGGCAGCTTTGATCTTCACATCATAATGAGTAGAAGTGTCTTTGCCGCCATCCTTCAGATACTGAACATATTCCGGAGCATCCTGAGCCTTTGTGGTTACCGGAATGTAACCTTCCGTTTCCGAATAAGCAATCTGAACATCGTTGGTCAGCATGAACTGGGCAAAAAGCCAGGAAGCAACAACCTCCTGAGGGTCCTCTTTGTTAAATACACAAAGAGAAGGTCCCTGGGAAATCATTTTCTGGTTTGACGGATCGAACTGTGGAATGGTACGGACTTCCGTGTTGAAACGAATCAGCTTGTCTTCACTGATATCACAGTTCGGAGCATCGCTGCCCATCCAGGTAGCGCCGGCTGTAGAGTCGATGGCGAAAATACACTGTCCTGCATTCAGAAAGTTTGCCGGATATCCGGAAATCTTGAATGTAGAAAAAGCGCCTGTAGATGTATGGTCAGCGACAGTATTCAGAATTTCCTTCGTCTCGTCATTGAAAATATAGATATTTCCATTTTCGTCGGAGTAGCCAGCATCCAGCTGCTTCAGCATGGAAATCATCATGTTATCGGTTGATTTATAAATAAACGGAATCATGACTTTCTGTCCGTTTACTACATAGTTTCCGTTAGCGTCTTTTTTGGTAGCGGCATCGGATACTTCCCAGATAAAGTCCCAGGTCAGTACATCCGGCACCTTATAGCCGAGGGCTTCTACCATATCGCTGTTAATATAGCAGGCTTCTGTAGAACGCATATAAGGAAGGGCATAGTAGATATTGCCCAGCTTACATTCCTCTAAAAATTCCGGAACAATTTCTTCTTTCGTTGGTCCGTCAAATCTTAATTCACTTCCGCCTAAACCATATTTCGCATCAGCAAAAAGATCATCTAACGGAACGACAACGTTGGTACCGGTTTTATAGGTCGCAATATGGTCCGGGTAGGTAATGCATACGTTCGGAGTAGTTCCAGTAGCAATGTTGGTAATAACATCGTTGTAAATTTTTGCATAGTCCGTATAGAGACGGATATTTACATGGATGTTTGGGTAAAGGGCCTCGAAATCGTCGATAGCCTTTTCATAAATTTCTACCTGATACTTGTTCGTATCATTCTTTGCCCAGAATGTAATGTTATATTCTTTGGAAGTATCGAATTCTTCCGGTACGATGAAAGAAGCGCTCTTCTTTGCACCATGGCAGCCCGTAAACAGTCCGAGAACCATTATTATGGAAAGAATCAGAAGCACAGGTTTTGCAAATTTTTTCATCCTTTTGTGCCTCCTCTTGATACGCCCGCCATAATCTTTTTACGGAAGATCAGGAACAGAATGATCAGCGGAATGGAAATAACAACAACCGCTGCCATCATGGCTGGTATGTTTTCCCGGCCGAAGCCGTTTTCACGGATTTCCTGAATTCCATTGGAAACTAAGAAGTAGGCTTGATTGTCTGTAATCAGACGAGGCCATACGTAGGAGTTCCAGCATTCGATGACTTTCAGAATTACTACGGTAACAATGGTTGGACGGCAGATTGGAACCATAACCTTTAACAGGTATTTTAAATCGGAAGTGCCATCAACTTTTGCAACTTTATAAAGCTCATCCGGAATCTGCTCAAAGTTTTCCTTTAGCAGGTAGATGTAGAAGACCGACGTTACCGACGGAAGGATGAGTCCTAAGAAGGTATTGCGCAGTCCCATGTTAGTGATGGTTTGGAAGTTGGTAATAATAACCAGCTCGTTTGGAATCATCATCAGAGCCAGGAACAGAGTGAATACCAGGTTCTTTCCACGGAACTCCAGTCGGGAGAAGGCGAAAGCGGAAAGAACAATAACAATCAGCATCAACGCTGTGGTAATCAGCGTGAAGATGAGCGTGTTTGAAAAATATTTGCCTAAAGGCACAGCATTAAAAGCTTCAAAATAGTTCTGGAGGGTTGGCGACGTCGTAAACAGCTGAGGAATGTATTCGGAGTTGTAAGCACCATATCCCTTAATGGATGTAAGAATCATCCAATAGAATGGAAACAGTACAACCAGTCCCCAGATGCATAAAAAGACGTAAACAACAGTTTTGAAGATACGGTTCCGCCTTTTGGCTGCGATTTCTTTTTGTTTGTAATCTATATTGTTTCCCATAATGACCTCTAATAATAAACTTTCTTCTTGCTTACCAGCAGGTTAATCACAGTAACCGTAAGCACGATGGCAAACAGGATTAGGGCGGCGGCGGACGCGTAAGACGGATAGCCGCCGGAGTTTCCGTAGAGCATGTCCAGAACATATCCTACGATGGTGTTCATTCCTTGAGCATTTAGGTTGACGCCGAACAAGGCGACGGCATCGGAGTAGGCTTTGAAGGCGCCGATGAAACCAGTGATGATCAGGTAGAACAACATAGGGGAAATCATTGGAAGCGTAATCTTCGTGAAGACTCTCCACTTTGGAGTCGCATCCACTTTTGCAACTTTATAATAGTCCTGATTTACAGAAGCTAAAGCACTGGTCAAAATCAAAATCTTGAACGGCATTACAATCCAGATGGTGTAGATGCAAAGAACCAGCATTTTCGCCCAATAAGGACCTTCAATAAAGTCTACCGACTGTCCGCCGAAAATATTAATCAGCAGGTTGATGAGACCGTCGGAGTAAGCTGTTTTCTTAAATAAAATCATAAATACCAGACCGACTGCCAGAGTATTGGTTACGTATGGCAGGAAGTAAAGGGTCTGGAACAGGTCTTTCAGTTTCTGGATAGAACTTAAGGCCAAGGAGATTAACAAGGACAGACCTGTAGATACAGGGACTGTAATGATAACCAGGATAAAGGTGTTCTTTACGGCCTGAAGGAAATATGGGTCATGAAGAACATAAGAGAAGTTGTATAAACCGGTTCCAAAGAAGGACTGGGAAGCAGAGTTATAACCTTCCTCAAAGGAGTATACAACTACATCGAACAGCGGATATACCATGAAGACCCCAAGGAAAATCAGGGCCGGTAAAAGGTATAACCACGCTTTGATATTACTTTTTTTCATAGTATCTCCTTGATTATTCGAAATAAATACGTTCCGTAGTTTCTTTGTTGAATATATGAACCTTTGCAGGTTTTAAATTAAATCTTACAACCGGTGAAGAGGTATCTACCTTATTTTCTGCAGGAATGATGGAGCGGATTTCTGTTCCTAAAAGCGCATTGTGTTTGGAAACAACGCTGGTGTCACGGCCCATGACTTCAACGGAGCTGAGTTTGCATTCAAAAACGCCATCATCTGCCAGTACGAAACCTTCTGGACGGATGCCAATGAAAACTGGCTGGTCTGCAACACCCTTCACATCGAGAACAGCACATTCCCCAATATAAAGTTTTTCCCCTTTTACTTCTCCGTCAAATACATTGATTGGAGGAGTTCCCAAGAACTTAGCAACGAACAGATTCTTCGGATCATCATAAACTTCCTGAGGTTTACCAATCTGCTGTACAACGCCAGTTTCCATAACAACGATCATATCGGAAATACTCATGGCTTCTTCTTGGTCGTGGGTTACGAAAATGGTTGTAATCTGGGTTTCTCTTTGGATTCTACGGATTTCTTCTCGGGTCTGCAGTCTTAATCTGGCATCCAAGTTGGATAAAGGCTCATCCAAAAGAAGTACTCTCGGAAGTTTAACTAAAGCTCTGGCAATGGCTACACGCTGCTGCTGACCACCGGAAAGCTCTGCAGGTTTTCTTTCCATGTACTCATCAATCTGAACGAGTTTAGCAGCTTCTAAAGCTTTTGCTTTCATCTGCTCTTTGGACAGTTTTGCCTCACCCTTTAAGTTACCTAAAGGGAACATGATGTTCTGCTCCACGGTCATGTGTGGATAAAGCGCATAGTTCTGGAATACCATGCCAACGCCTCTGTTTTCTGGTGGAGCCTTAGTTACATCGTCTTCACCGAAAAAGATTTTTCCACTGGTAGCATCTTCCAGACCGCAGATTAAGTTTAAGGTTGTACTTTTTCCGCAACCAGAAGGTCCTAAAAGACCGATTAATTTTCCGTCCGGGATTTCAAAGGTGAAATCGTTTACAGCGATTTTTTCGTCTTTGATTTTCCGGTTTCGGTTCGGATAAATTTTTGTAAGATGTTCTAATACGATTTTCATATGTCTACCTCGTTTTTGAAAGACTCTAGTTAAGGTAAATTATAAATAGGGAAACTAATATTTGCAAGGCTACGGACCTACTTGTATGGTATAATTATTATAACTTCCGTAGCTTCGGGAATTTCTAAAAAAATGGGCTTTTAGGAGACAAAAAATGATAAAAGAACTGACATTAGATGAGACGAGAGAAATTTATGGAAAATATATGATAAAGGACTTTCCGCCAGGGGAAAGAAGACCTTTGATTTCCATAGAAAAAATGTGGGAAGATGGCTGCTATTTTGGATACGGATATTATGATGAGGGCGAATTTTATGGGTATGCCTTATTCTGTGCAGCCCCAGGAGCCAAAGACGGACTGTTAGAATACTTGGCTATGACGGAAAGCTCCAGAGGAAAGGGAAAAGGCAGCGCCTTCTTAAAGGAATTGGCTAAAATCAAAACCGGATGGAATGCCATTATTTTGGAAAC
>JAZUGA010000021.1:0-6374 GCA_045640945.1 Lachnospiraceae bacterium
GATATATGCTTTACAAGGAAGCAATTACCTGGAACAAAATCGTAGGTATTATTATTTGTTTAGCGGGCCTGGGACTGATTAACATGAAGTAATGATTGGACAGCAAAGGACATGTTTGTCAGAGGATTTGCTGTTTATAAAGGATTTTTTGCACACAGAGCGGAGAAAAAGTTATGACAAAAATAACAGCAGAAGAATTGATGAAACGTTTTTCCATGGAAGAGCATCCGGAGAACGGACAGTTTGTAGAAAAGCATTATATTCATGAAGGGGACGGAAGAGCGGCTTCCGGCTCCATATACTATTATGTGGCGCCGGGAGAGAAAACGGCCTTCCATCGGATCGATTGCGACGAATACTGGTGCTATGTAGCAGGAGCAGCCTTAGAGCTTTGGCAGGTTTCTCCGGAAGGAGAGGTATCGGTCGTAAACCTTGGCATCGAAGAGGGAGCAGAGCCTTTTGTCTATGTGAAGAAGGGCATGATTTTCGCCTCACGCCACAGCGAAAAAACTCTGGCTCAGCAAAAAGACTGTGGACAGCCACTGCAAGGGACCTTTCTGACCTGCATTACCGTTCCTCGGTTCACCTACGATGGGTTTGAAATGTTTCCAGAAGAGGAAATGGTGAAGAAATATCCACAGACCACGGAATTTTATCAATAAAACAATAAAACGGCTTCGTAAGGAAGCCGTTTTTCATATCTTTTTTTCTACTCGAAATTTCAAATCCGTTCCATCATCCAAACGGGTCTACACGGTTCTGCCAGTAGCAATCGCCAATACCTTTCGACAGGTGAAGATGGGCTCCGTAGGATTCGCCAGTGTTTCCGACTGCGCCAATATACTGGCCCTGAGAAACATATTGGCCATCATCAATCCAGATGTCACTTAAATGCATATATTCCGAATAAACGCCATCGCCGTGATAAATTACGATGTAGTTTCCGGTGTCATAGGTCGGCGACCAACGGGCCATAACTACGACTCCGCCATCAACGGCTTTTACCGGAGTGCCTTCCGGCGCAGGAATATCGATGCCGGAATGGAAGCTTCCCCAACGAGGTCCGAACTCGGAAGAAACGTAGAAGTAATTATCTAAAGGCCAGATCCAGGAACCGGAAACCGTTGGCACAGAAGAGCCGCCTCCACCGTCATCATCGTCGTCCAGCCAATCCAAATCGCCGTCAAACTGGGAAGCAAGTTCGGAAATCCGATCGGAATTTTCTTCTAACTCTGCGTTCAGGCTTTCCATGGCATCCATTTCCCGCTCCAGTTCTTCTTCTGTAACGGCCAGCTCGCCATATTTTATGGACTGTAAATCTTCTAAAACTTTCCGCTCCTGATCCTGCGCGTCGTAGAGCGCCTGAATGTCCGCCAGCTCTTTATCCGCTTCGGCTTTGTCTGCAGCAAGCAGATCCAGCATGACCTTCAGGTCTTCCTGCATGCGCTGGTCATAGCGGGTAATTTCTTCCGTATAAGCCACTTTATTAATCATGTCGTCAATGGAAGTAGCGGAGAGAATGGCGTCCAGATAACTTATTTCGCCAGATTCATAGATATATTTGATTCGCAGAGACATGCGGTCGTAGGCATCGTCAATCTGTAATTGCAGGTCCTCCATCTGAGCGTTTAATTCGTCCACTCTTGTCTGCTTTTCCTTCAGGGTAGTTTCATATCCTGCAAGAACTTCTGTTACGCCTGCAATTTCTGCATCGACCTCTGCGATTTCGGATTCCAGAACATTTTCTCTTTCCATCAATTCGTCGACTCTTTCCCGGTTTTCCGCCAGTTCTGCCTGCAGTTCCGACTGCAAAGAGCTGGCATTTCTTAAGTCGTCTTCAACATCTGCACCGACGACGGAAGAAAGCACCATGGAAAGGGTAATTGCTATAACAAAAATGGAAAGAATTTTATGTTTTTTCATGACTCGATTATATCGCAAAAGCCTTGTCAAAGATAGAGTTTGTTTCTTGTGAAAAGTTCTTTTTTTCAATATAATATGCATATGTGAAGTGACTATGAAGAAGAGAAACTTTGCAAAAAAGCGTGAAGGACGTAAAAATGCTGCACGACAAAGACATACGGGAACCGCTTTTTGATTATCTGGATGAGTCCTACGGAAAAATCCGAATATTGGAAGAGAAAACTATGGGGAAATCCCGGGCGGACATTCTCATGGTAACGGACGAGGCTCTGTACGGAATAGAAATAAAAAGCGACGCAGACACCTATGCCCGGCTGGCCAGCCAGGTAAAGGACTACGATAAATATTTTGATTACAATATTGTGGCCGTGGGCACGACCCATGCCCTTCATATCGAAGAACATGTTCCGGCGTATTGGGGAATTATTACCATCGAATTAGTGGACGGAGTCATGGACTTTTACATGTACCGGAAACCGCAGCCGAATCCGAAAGTGAAATGGAAACGGAAGCTGGAAATTTTGTGGAAGTCGGAGCTTTCCCAGATTCAGGAATGGAACAAAATGCCGAAATATAAAGAAAAAAGCAGGAAGTTCGTAATTGATAAAATTGTGGACCGGATCCCTGAAAAAATCGAAGAGGAAAAGCTGAAAAATCAGGTCAGCGAAGTTCTTTTTGAAAGGGATTATACGATTTTTAACCAGAAATAAATGCCGCCTAGGGGCAGAAAGGCAGAAAAATGATTTATTATGTTGATTGTAACGCCGATGGAAATGGCACAAAGGAAAATCCTTTTAAAACCATCAGCCAGGCAGCAGCAATTGCTGTGGCAGGAGATGAAATTATTGTAAAAGACGGTATTTACCGGGAAGAAGTAAGTCCGGTAAATGCAGGAATCGAAAGCGCTCCGATTGTCTATCGGGCAGAAAATTCCAGAGGCGCGAAAATTACCGGCGCTGATATTTTCAAAGGCTGGGAAAAAGTGGAAGGGGACGTATGGAAGCTGACGGTTTCCGATGAGTATTTTGGCTCCTACAATCCATACAAAACCATGTTATCCGGCGACTGGCTGGACATCGTAACTTTCGGCCATACCGGCGAAGTTTTCTTAAACGGAAAAGCTCTGTATGAAAAGAAAACTTTGGAAGAAGTGAAAAATCCGGTAATTTATGAAGGCTCCTGGGATAAAGAATTTACGAAGCATACCTGGTACACCTGCGAGGAGCCGGGTCAGACTATTATTTATGCGAACTTCCAGGGAAAAGATCCAAACGAAGAATGCGTGGAACTTACCGTTCGCCGTCATTGCTTCTATCCGGAGAAAGAGCATGTAAATTATATTGCGGTAAAAGGATTCGTGATCAGTAAGGCTGCAACCCAGTGGGCTCCGCCGACGGCTCTTCAGGAAGGCATGATCGGTCCGCATTGGTCCAAAGGCTGGCTCATTGAAGACTGTGAAGTATCCGATTCCAAATGCTCCGGAATTTCCTTAGGCAAATATTATCAGGAAGGCAATGACAATAAATGGTCTTTGCAGAAATATAAAGACGGCACTCAGACCCAGCGTGACTGCGCTCTGATTGCCCAGTTAGATGGATGGAGCAAGGAAACCATCGGTTCCCACATTGTTCGTGGCTGCGATATTCATGACTGCGGACAGACCGGTATTGTTGGAAACTTAGGCTGCGTTTTCTCCATTATTGAGAACTGCGAAATTCATAACATTAACAATAAACGTGATATTGGCGGCGCAGAAATCGGCGGAATTAAATTCCACGGCGCCATCGACGTCATTATCCGGAATAACCGTATCCACCATTGCACCCGTGGCGTATGGCTGGATTGGCAGTGCCAGGGAAGCCGGATCTCTTCCAACCTGTTCCATGACAACTGCATGCCTTACGACTATCTCCTGAAAAAAGAGCATAAGCCAGGCATGGGAATGGGCGAAGATTTATTCATTGAAATCGCTCATGGACCAACTTTAGTAGACAACAACATCCTTCTTTCGGACCGTGCGATTCGACTGGCTTCTCAGGGCTGTGCTTTTGTACACAATCTGATTTACGGATCTCTGACCGCTGTCGGCAGAGGTGTAAAGAACGGAACCAATACGCTGGATTCCACCCGTTACACTCCAATCCACCGGCCGCATAGTACCGGAATTACCGGATTCATGTCTGTATTAAACGGCGACGTAAGATTCTATAACAATGTATTCGTTCAGCCGGAAATCCGTCAGGGCTTGGCAGACATCTGCGAAGGCGACCAGTGGGATGACGAGACTTTGGTTTGCGGAACCGTAAGCTATTCCGATTATATGACCGAAGCAGAATGGAAAGCATGCTTCGAAGGCAATCATCTTCAGGGCTCCGACTTTAATCGTGATCTGTATTATATTCCGCTGCCGGTATGGACAGGCGGAAATGTGTTCTTCAACGGCGCACAGCCAAGCAAAAAAGAAGAAGATTTCACGGTAGATACGGAGCATAAAGTTTCTGTGAAGCTGAGCTTCCAAGAGACGGACGAAGAAACCAACTGCGTTCTCGGTTCCTGGACCTTAGAAAGCGACTTTGAAGAGTTCCTGCCAGAGGCAAAATTAATTGATACTGAAACCTTAGGCATGGCTTTTGAACCAGAAGAGCGGTTTGAAGGACCGAACGGCGAAGATATTATTTTCGATACGGACATTTTCGGTAATAAACGAGAAAGAATCGTTGCAGGTCCTTTCGCCATTCATGTGGAATAAAGGACAATTCGGACCTGTGGCAATTCGGCTCTATGTGGAATAAATTGTAATTCGGCTCCATTCTGAGAAATCTTACTTGTATTTTAGCCGTAAAAGTAAGGAGAAAAAATGAGTGAAAAAACTGTAGCAGAAATACTTTCCGAAGGCGCATTAAAAGTACGTTTTGAAGATTTAAGCGAGAGAAATATCCAGATTTCCAAAGACAAGTTATTGGACAATATCGGCAATTTAGCTGGTGGCGCTCTGGCTTTTGGCAACCGGGAAGTGAAAAAAGTCATAGAAAGCTATGAAGAATCGAAGGAAGCTCCGATCTTTATGTTAGGCGGAAGAGCGACTTTGGGAAATGCGGCTATGGTAAATGCCCTGTCTTCCCGATCCAACGATTTCGAGCCTATGTTCATGAATTTGGACGGTGTACATATGCCTTCCAAGGAGTCGGCAACGCTGATCAACGCAGTTTTAACTGCCGGCGCTGTTTATGGATTTTCCGGAAAAGATTACATTACCCATGAAATCGTGGGCGAGGATCTTTCTATGCGAATCATGGCAGCAGGCGGCCGCTGGGATTTCAACGTAGGCTGGGACAGCTCTTTCACCATGCCGATTTATGGCGTCTGCGCCCAGTTCGCCCGTATGAGAGGCTTGAATGCACTACAGCTCCGTGACGCTTGGGGCATGGCTATGGGTATGGTCGGCGGAACCATGTCCCACATTTATGATTATGCTACTTCTGCCAAATTAGGGGCTGGTTACAACATTCGCAATGCGGACTTTGCAACCCGTCTGGCAGCAGAAAATTTCTCCAGCCTGAATAACATTTTTGAAGGAGACCGGAATATTTACCGTCAGTACCGTGGCATGGACAATGCCTGCAATCCAGAGTATCTGACGAAAGACTATGGAAAGAAATTCTACATGGAAGAGAGCATCAAGCTTTATCCAGTAGGAACGCCGGCAACCATTGTTGCCTTTGCCGGCAGCGAGCTTTATGGACAGTGTGACGTGAAAGACATCGTGGACATTGAAATGGCGACACCGGTAGGAGATTATGAAATGTATTACTGGCCGCCTTATGAGCCGGGAAGAGACGCTCTTACTCATGCCCAGTTCAGCTACCAGTATGCTCTGTGCGCACCGCTCCTGAAAGGACCGTTTTCCGTAAAACATTACTCCGAGGAAGTCCTTCATGATCCGGAACTTTTAAGACTTACGGGCATTACTCGCCTGACCCATGACGAGAAGCTGCCTTTAAATCCGAGAACCATTCGCGTGACCATTACGAAAAAAGACGGAACGAAGCTGGAAGTATTTAAGGACAGTAACGATTTCGATATGCATAACTATCCGACGAGAGAGCAGCTCCTTGCCAAGTATTGGGACCAGGTAGATGCCTACGGCTTAATTAAACATTCTGCAGCAGAGAAGCTGATTGAACTGGTAGACGGTTTGGAAGATATCGAAGACATGCGGGAAATCACAGACCTGCTGGTACCGGAAAATTAAAAATCAGAAAAAGTTTACATAAAAAAAAAAGAAGTGTCTTTTGCAGACACTTCTTTTTAATTGTAAAAGTAAAGTTTTTTTACGGAATCTTCTTTGCGAGAATCCAGAGGAAGCCGCCGATAACCATACCGATTGCCAGAAGAATGATGGTTACGTTATAGCCGAAGTACTGGATTTCATATCCGATCAGAATACCGAA
>JAZUGA010000022.1:0-9654 GCA_045640945.1 Lachnospiraceae bacterium
AGGCTTCCGTATGAAACATTACGGCGAAATCCTTTACGCAAAAGTTAAGAGTGAATACGAAAAAGTTGTTGATAAATGTCAGGTTACGATTTTCACAGACCCTGCTCAGTGTAAAGAATTAAGAGCAGCTGCGAACGTAAAATATGATGAACGTGATGCCAGACTTGCAAATCTTACGGATGAGAGCGTTGACCAGTTCTACACCTGTATTTTATGCCAGGCATTCTCACCATCTCATGTATGTATCGTAACTCCAGAAAGATTAGGACTCTGCGGTGCAGTTTCATGGCTGGATGCAAAGGCAACCAATGAATTAGACCCAACTGGCCCATGCCAGATCGTTACAAAAGAAAGAATCATCGACGAAAGAGTTGGTGCTTACGAAGATGTTAACGAAGCAGTAAGAGAGTACTCTCATGGCGCTTTAGAGCAGGTAACATTATATTCTATCTTAGAAGATCCTATGACTTCCTGCGGATGCTTCGAATGTATCTGTGGTATCGAGCCTATGACCAGCGGATTTGCGATTGTTAACCGCGAGCATACAGGCATGACTCCTTTAGGCATGACCTTCTCCGAGATGGCTTCCATGACTGGCGGCGGTATCCAGACTCCTGGATATATGGGACACGGCAAACACTTCATCGCTTCCAAGAAGTTCCTGAAAGCAGAAGGCGGCGTAGCAAGAATCGTTTGGATGCCAAAGGCACTGAAAGATGTTGTAAGAAATAAACTGGATAAGACCGCTATGGATCTTTACGGAATCGAAAACTTTACCGACATGATTGCTGACGAGGACGTAATGAATGATCCTGGTGATCCTGCAGAGCTTATGGAATACCTTGCAGGCGTAGGCCATCCAGTTCTGGAAATGGAACCATTGCTGTAATCAAATCAATAATTATTATCTGATCATATGGAACAATATGGCATAGACCAAAGATTAACAGGCTGTTGCAATTTATTTTGCAGCAGCCTGTTTGTATAAGCGTTGTATCAGTATTGAGGAAATGTTTTGAGCTTACATCAAGCTTACATTAAGCTCGCATTAAAAAAACGATTGATCAGGTATAAAAATATAAATAACTGGCGGGATAGGAGAGATTAGGTTAAAATATACAGCATGGAAAAAGAACTTGAATTATATTTACACATACCGTTTTGCATCTGCAAATGTAATTACTGCGACTTCGTCTCCTTTGCAGGAAGAGAAGACGCTTACGAAAGCTATGTCCAGAGCCTTTGCAATGAGATCCGTCTCTACAAGGACCTTTACAAGGACTGGAAAATCCGTTCCATCTATATCGGTGGAGGAACACCGACGGTTCTGTCGGAGGACCAGATGGAAAGAATCGTGAAGAGTCTGGAAGATAGTTTTACGATTACCGGAACGAAGCACAAGAGAAAAAATATTTTCTCCAAGAAAATATTAAGACCGACTACGGAATTCTCCATGGAGTGCAATCCGGGAGCAGTAACCGCGGAAAAACTGAAAACCTTGAAAGGCCTGGGAATCAACCGCATGAGCTTCGGCCTTCAGTCCATCCATGCAGAGGAACTGAAAATGCTGGGACGGATCCATACTTACCAGGACTTTATTCAAAGCTTCGAAGAAGCCAGAGAAGCTGGTTTTGACAATATTAATGTAGACTTGATGCAGGCCATTCCAGGACAGACCTTGGATAGCTGGCAGCAGACTTTAAGCCAGGTTGCCTTGTGGCATCCAGAACATATCAGCGCATATTCTCTGATTATTGAAGAGGGAACCAACTTTGAAAAGTGGCTGAAAAAAGGAAAGACGGTTGCGGGAGAAGAACAGCTGGGAATTAAGATTCCAGGTGGACCGGTAGGTATGCTTCCGACCGAAAGTCAGGAACGGGAAATTTACTATTTCACGAAGCAATTTCTGGAAAAATCCAATTATAAAAGATATGAGATTTCCAATTATGCCATAAAGGACTTTGCCTGTGTTCATAATCTGGGCTATTGGCAGAGAAAAAATTATCTGGGACTGGGCCTGAATTCCTCCAGTATGATGGGGAATGTACGTTGGAAAAACACGTCAGATTTAAATAAATATATTTCCGTTTTTTCCGACAGCAATGACCTTCCAAAACCGGAAAACGGAGGAACTTTAGAAGATGCGCTTCAGGCAAAGGGCGTTATGGAAGACTACCATAAGCTGTCAAGAAACGAACAGATTGAAGAATATATGTTCCTTGGCCTGAGACAGACCGAAGGAATCAATATGACTGAGTTCATCAATATCTTCCATCAGGACATGCTTACCATTTATGAAGAGCAGCTGGACCGCTTATATAGTGAAGGACTCTTGGAACTGGATGAAGATAATATCCGCCTGACGGATAAAGGGGTCGACGTAAGTAATGTGGTCTTATCGGAGTTCCTGCTGGATTGAAGAGACGGACAGACAATGAAAACAAAACCCCGAAAAAATGCTGAAAAATAAAGAAAAAAACCTTGCAATGGCAGTATTGCTATGATAAACTAATCGGGCTGTGAAACAGATGGTCCGCTTTTACCAGGTGCTCATGTGGGTGCCAAAGACGTATTAAGAACATCGAATATTGAATTAGGAGGTCACACACATGAACGAAATCATTAAGAAGATCGAGGCAGGTCAGCTGAAAGAGAAAGTTGACGACTTCAGAGTAGGTGATACAGTTAGAGTATCAGCCAAGATCAAAGAAGGCAACAGAGAAAGAGTACAGGTTTTTGAGGGCGTAGTTCTTAAAAGACAGAATGGCGGAGCTAGAGAAACATTCACAGTTAGAAAAACTTCTAACGGTATCGGTGTTGAAAAGACATGGCCATTACATTCACCAACTATCGAAAAAATCGAAGTAGTAAGAAGAGGTAAGATTCGTCGTGCTAAACTGAACTACTTAAGAGACCGTGTTGGTAAAGCTGCTAAGGTTAAAGAAGTTTTAAGATAATTTAACCGAAAATGATTGAAAAATTGCGTTATGTACAAATTCGTACATAGCGCATTTTTTTTGGCTCAAATGCATTTGACGACCACAGTGCAATCCCGAAAGCCGCACAAGGCGGACTTTCGGGATTTATTCACCCTTCGTTGAAATAAAACAATAATTTTGGTACAATAAACCATTATGAATTTTCAATGGTATCCTGGTCATATGACCAAAGCAAAAAGACAGATGATGGAGGATATAAAGCTGATTGACCTGGTCATTGAGCTTTTAGACGCGAGAGTTCCTTTAAGCTCCCGTAATCCGGACATCGACGAGATTGCAGGCAGCAAGGCTCGTCTCATTATATTAAACAAAACCGACCTGGCAGACAAGAAAGAGACCGAAAAATGGTTCAAATATTTTGAAGAAAAAAACATCAATGTCTGTCTGGTAAATTCTAAGAATTTCGGCGATATGAAGCAGATCAACGCCGTAGTCCAGAAGGCCTGTGCAGCGAAAATCGAACGTGACCGGAAGAGAGGCATTAAGAACCGCCCGGTAAGAGCTATGGTTGTAGGTATTCCGAATGTTGGCAAGTCCACCTTTATCAATACCTATGCAAAAAAAGCGGCTACCAAAACCGGAAATAAGCCTGGCGTAACTACGGGAAAACAGTGGATCCGCCTTAGCTCCACTTTGGAACTTTTAGATACTCCTGGCATCTTATGGCCGAAGTTTGAAGACCAGAGCGTAGGTTTGAAACTGGCTCTGATCGGCTCCATAAAAGACGAAATCATGAATATCGAAGAATTAAGCATGGAACTGGTAAAAGTCCTTGAAAACCGATATCCGGGGCTTATTTCCAGCTTCTACGGCCTGGAAACGATTGAATATGATAAATACCCTGTAAAACCGGAAGCAGCAGTCATCGAAGCCATCGGTAAAATCCGTGGCTGCATTGCGAAAGGCGGGGAAATCGATTTTCTTAAGGCTTCCAATCTCCTTCTGGAAAACTTCCGGAATGGAAAATTGGGACAGCTTTCTCTGGAAAGCCCAGAGGAATACTAAACAACATTACCGGAGGAATGTATGGGATTTTTTTCAAGATTATTCAATAGCGGCGCGAAAATTGATGAGGATTACTATGATGAAGTAGAAGAGACTTTATTCATGGGCGATATGGGCGTTACGGCGACTACGGAACTGGTAGAAAGCCTGAAACTGGCGGTCCTTTTCCATGAAGTGTCTACACAGGACGAAGCGAAAGCTTTCATGATTTCCAAGATTAAGGAAATCATGACTCAGCCGGAAAATCTTTATGGTTTTGAAAATCAGAAAAGCGCGGTTCTGGTAATCGGTGTGAACGGAGTAGGAAAGACTACCAGCATCGGAAAACTGGCAAAAAGATATTCGGATGAAGGAAAGAAAGTTATTTTAGCTGGTGCCGACACTTTCCGTGCGGCAGCGGCAGATCAGCTGAAAATCTGGTCGGAAAGAACGGGCTGCTATATGGTTACGGGAAATGAAGGCTCTGACCCTGGCTCTGTTGTTTTTGATGCCGCTCGTGCTGCGAAAGCGAGAGAAGCAGATCTGATGCTCTGCGATACCGCAGGACGTCTTCATAACAAAAAGAACCTGATGAACGAGCTGGCAAAAATCGATAAGATTCTGGCAGCAGAGTTTGCAGATGCTTCCCGTACCAACCTTATTGTTCTGGATGCAACGACGGGCCAGAACGCTCTGCAGCAGGCAAAAGAATTTAAAGAAATCATGAAAGTAGACGGAGTCATCCTTACTAAGATGGACGGTACTGCAAAAGGCGGTATTGCTGTAGCCATCACAAAAGAATTAGGAATTCCGGTTATGTATATAGGCGTAGGCGAAGGAGCAGCGGACCTGATCCGCTTCAACCCACAAGACTACGCGGAGGGATTATTTAATGAATGATAAGTATGAAGTTGTATTTGAGCGGGAAGTAAAAGATCTGAACAGCATCGCCTATCTTTTAAAGCATAAAAAGACCGGCGCCAGAGTCTTTATTCTTTCGAATGACGACGATAATAAAGTATTTTATATCGGCTTCCGTACTCCGCCATGGAATGACACCGGCGTAGCTCATATTATGGAGCATTCTGTTCTTTGCGGCAGTGAGAAGTATCCGCTGAAAGATCCTTTTGTGGAACTGGTAAAAGGATCTTTAAATACTTTCCTGAACGCCATGACTTATCCGGATAAAACAGTTTATCCGGTCGCAAGCAGAAATGATAAAGATTTCCAGAATCTGATGGATGTATATCTGGACGCAGTGTTCCATCCGAACATTTACCGCCATCCGGAAATCCTGAAGCAGGAAGGCTGGAGCTATAAAATTGAAAATGCAGAGGATCCGATTATTTATAACGGTGTCGTTTATAACGAAATGAAGGGTGCTTTTTCTTCACCAGAGGGCGTTCTGGAAAGAGAAATCATGCATTCCCTTTATCCGGATACCACCTACGGCGTAGAATCCGGCGGCGATCCTGCCTGCATCCCGGACCTGACTTATGAGGACTTTCTGGATTTTCATAAAAAATATTATCATCCGTCTAACAGCTTTATTTATCTGTATGGCGATATGGATATTGAAGAGCGTCTGGCATATCTGGATGACAACTACTTAGGACAGAGCGAGGCTCTGGACGTGGATTCGGAAGTTAAATTTCAGACTCCTTTTGATGAAATGCAGGTAATTAAGAAGTTCTATCCAATTGCGGAAGACGAGGACGAGCAGGATAATACGTATCTTTCTTACGGTGTTGTCTGTGGCGATAATCTGGACCCGGCCTGCTATTATGCAATGCAGATGATTCTGTACGCTTTGGTAGATACTCAGGGAGCGCCGATCAGAGAACGTCTCTTAAAAGAGGGCATTGGAAAAGATATTCTTCCGTCTTATGAGAATGGAATTTTGCAGCCATACTTTAATATTGTGGCAAAGAATGCCAACGAAAATCAGGCAGAACGTTTCCTTGAGATCATTAACGAAGAGTTTGAAAAAGCAATCCAGGAGGGAATTAACGAAAGTTCTCTGGTTGCAAGCTTAAACTCCCTGGAATTCAAATATAAAGAAGCAGATTTTGGCGGCTATCCAAAGGGCCTGATTTATGGTCTGAACTGTCTGGACAGCTGGCTTTATGAGGGTTCTCCTTTAATGCATATTGAATGCAGCGAGACCTTTCAGTTCCTGAGAGAGAATATAAAAACTGGTTATTTTGAGGACCTGATTAAAAAATATCTTTGCGGAAATGCCCATTCTTCCCTGTTGACTTTAGTTCCGAAAAAAGGAATGACTGCAGAGAATGAAGAAAAACTGACAAAGAAATTAGAAGAATTCAAGAACGGCTTATCTGCAGAAGAACTGCAGAAACTGATTGATGATACCAAGGCTTTGGCAGAGTATCAGGAAGCAGAAGAAGACCCGGAGAACTTAGAGTGTATTCCTCTTCTTTCCAGGGATGACATTAAGCGGGAAATTGAGCCGTTCCATAACGAGGAACTGGACGTTAAGGGCCATCCGGTTATTTTCCACGACTATTTCACGAACGGAATCGGTTATGCCAGCATTGTTTTCGATGCCAATCAGATTTCTCTGGCTCAGCTTCCATACCTGAGCTTAATGAAATCGATTTTCAGTTTTGTAGATACCGACAAGCATACCTATGCAGAGCTGAACAACGATATTAACAGCTTTACCGGAGGTCTTTCTCTGGAGGCTGGAGTTTATACGGACAAGACAGATCCAGAGCAGTTTTCCGTTCTGGCAGACATTTCCACCCGTGCTTTATATGGAAATATGGATAAGGCCTTCGATCTGGTGGAAGAAGTTATTTTCGGCAGCTCCTATGACGACGAAACCAGACTTTATGAGATTATTGCAGAATTAAAGAGCAAGCTTCAGATGTCCCTGAACCAGAGCGGCCATGTAGGCGCCTGCGTAAGAGCCCTGTCTTACCTGTCCAAACCGGATTGCGTAAAAGAGCTGATGAACGGAATTGAGTTCTATAAGTTCATAGAAAATCTGGAAAAGAATTTTGACAGTGAAAAAGGAAAACTGATTGAAAATACAAAATCCGTTATGGAACAGCTGATGAAGGGCCGCTGCATCATCAGTTTTACCGGTGATAAAGAAGGCCTGGATATTTTCCTGGCCCGTCTGGAAAAACTGGCGGATAAGCTTCCAGGCCCGATGCCGAAGCTGAGACAGAACGGATATGCCTTCGCGGATGAAGTGAAAGTAGAAAAGAAGAACGAAGGATTTAAGACTTCAGCTGGTGTTCAGTATGTAGCAAGAGCTGGACGTTATTCTGATGGCGGCTTCGATTATACAGGGCCGTTAAGAGTACTGAAGACCATCATGAGCTATGAATATTTGTGGTTTAATATCCGTGTTCAGGGTGGCGCTTACGGATGCATGTGCTCCTTTACCAGCCTTGGAACCTGCATGTTTGTAACTTATCGAGATCCAAACCTGGCCCGCTCCAACGAGATTTTTGAAGGCGTTCCGGAGTATATTGAAAAGCTCGATATTGATGAAAGAGAAATGACGAAATACGTAATCGGAACCATGAGCGGTGTGGATACACCAATGACTCCTTCCGGAAAGGGCTCTCGTGACATGCTGTCTTACCTTATGGAACTGACGGAAGAAGAGGCTTTAAAGAACCGATTAGCAACCATTGACTGCACCCAGGAAGATATCCGCGCCCTTGCTCCGCTGATGAGAAGAGCGTTCCGTGATGGATGTATCTGCGTTGTAGGCAATGAAAAGAAAATAGAAGAAGATAAAGACTTATTTATCACCACAAAGAATTTATTTGAGTAGAATATGGAAAATTATCAGACAAAATCAGGCTATGTAGCAATTATTGGAAGACCGAATGTAGGAAAGTCTACTTTAATGAACCGCCTTATCGGCCAGAAAATTGCCATTACTTCCAACAAACCGCAGACGACCAGAAACCGCATCCAGACCGTTTATACCGATGACCGGGGACAGATCGTATTTTTAGATACGCCGGGAATCAACAAGGCAAAGAATAAACTGGGCGAATACATGCTGGATGCTGCTTTAAGCACCATGAATGACGCCGATGTAATCATGATGCTGGTAGAACCTTCCAACTTTATCGGCAAAGGCGAGCAGTATATTCTGGAGGAACTGAAAAAGGTAAACCTGCCGGTTCTTCTGGTCATGAATAAAATTGACAGCGTGGAAAAGGACAGCGTATTTGAGTTCATCGATACCTATCGCAAGACCTTTGATTTCACTGAAATTATTCCGATTTCTGCAAGAGAGAATAAGAATGTAGACACGCTTTTAGAGCAGATATACAAATACCTGCCATATGGGCCTTACTTCTATGATGAGGACACATTAACGGACCAGCCGATGAAACAGATTGTGGCGGAAACCATTCGTGAAAAGGCCTTATATTGCTTAAGCGATGAAGTGCCTCATGGAATCGCTGTAGTCATTGATAAGTATCATGAAAGAGTGAAAACCGTTAAGACCGGTGCAGGTTCCGTTTATAAAGAACCTATCGTGGATATTGAAGCGACCATTATCTGCGAGAAGGATTCCCATAAAGGCATCGTTATCGGTAAGGGCGGAGAAATGCTGAAGAAAATCGGCTCCATCGCCCGCAGGGACATTGAACAGCTGACCGAGACGAAAGTAAACTTAAAACTTTGGGTTAAGGTCCGCAAAGAGTGGCGGGACAGCGATGCCATGTTAAAGAATTTCGGTTACGAAGCAAAGAAATAATTGGGAGACGCTTTGAATACAATTAAAGTCAGAGGCATGGTAATATCCGTCATGCCCATGGGGGAATATGACAGACGAATAGAGATTCTTACCGATTCTTTAGGTAAGATTTCTGCTTTTGCCCATGGAGCAAGAAAGCCGTCCTCTTCCTTAGTGGCGCCGACCCGGATTTTTGCTTTCGGAGAGTTTGAATTGTACGAAGGACGTAATTCCTATAGCCTGAATTCCGCCAAAATTTCTAATTACTTTGAGCAGCTGACTGCCGATGTGGAGCATACCTATTACGGCTTCTATTTCCTGGAATTGGCGTCCTATTTTACCAGAGAAGGATTAGATGCCACCCAAACCTTAAAGCTGGTATATCAGTCCTTACGGGCCCTGAGTCTTGAAACTTTAGACAATCGGTTGGTACGGGGAATCTATGAGTTAAAAATACTGGAAATCAACGGTATCTGTCCGGATATTGAGAATATAAAAAGCCGGTTTGAGCTGAATCAGTCGACGGCTTACGCTATCAGCTTTGTTAAAACCATGCCGGTCGAAAAATTATTCACCTTCCGTCTGACGGAGCAGGTCCTGGCAGAATTTACCGATATCGTAAAGACCCTTTTAAGCCGTTATGTGGACAAGACTTTTAAATCTTTGGTAATGCTGGAAGAATTACCTTGAAACCCTTCCTCATTCCGTGTACTATGTGAGTTAAAATTCGCCGTAAACCCATGACAAATATTTGCCATAAACCAACGACGAAAATATAAATCAGGAGAGAAAAATTATGGAAAAGACAATGGACAAAATCGTAGCACTTTGTAAAGCAAGAGGATTCGTTTATCCAGGTTCTGAAATCTACGGTGGTTTAGCCAACACTTGGGATTATGGTAACCTTGGAGTAGAACTGAAAAACAACGTAAAAAG
>JAZUGA010000023.1:0-25577 GCA_045640945.1 Lachnospiraceae bacterium
CAGAAAAGCAGAGAACGGCAGCCGCGGATGAAAGTGGCAGAAAAGCAGAGAACGGCAACCGCGGATGAAAGTGGCAGATCACAGAGGATAGAAAACACATATGAGTATAACAATCGATAACATTTATTTTTCATATAAAGATCATCCGGTGCTGAAGGGCATTTCCTTCCAGGCGGAAAAAGGCGAGCTGATTTCCGTGCTGGGTCCAAACGGCGTCGGAAAAAGCACCTTGTTCAAGTGCGTTTTAGGACTGCTGAAACCAGAACAGGGAGACATTCTTGTAAACGGAAAATCCACGAAGGACATGAGCCCGCAGGCCCTGGCCCGTGAGATCGCCTACATCCCGCAGTTCCATAATCCGGTGTTCAGCTACACCGTTTTCGATATGGTGCTCATGGGAACCACCGCCCAGATGGGCAAGCTGTCGGTGCCGAAGGAAGAACAGAAAAAATATGCGGAAGAGGCGCTGAAAATTCTGGACATTTATCATCTGAAGGACAGGAACTACGCCAACATTTCCGGCGGCGAGCGGCAGATGACCTTGATTGCAAGAGCCATTGCCCAGCAGGCGAAAATTCTGATCATGGATGAGCCGTCGGCCAGCCTGGACTTTGGCAATAAGATCCGGCTGATGAAAACTGTCCGCACCTTGACGAACCGGGGCTACACCGTTATTCAGTCTACCCATGACCCGGAGCAGGCCTGCTTTTATTCCTCAAAAATCCTGGCCATGTATGACGGGAAGAACCTGGCGTTCGGAAGGCCGTCGGAGGTTGTCAACAGCGACTTGATTTCTCAGCTGTATGGCATGGACATTGATGTAATTAATCTGGATCGTCAGGTCATTTCCTGCGTTCCAAAGGACCTTCATCGAATGAATAAAGAATTGTCGGAGTTTATGGAGGCGAATAAGCCTCTGACGGAGACGAATGCGACTTTTATGGAGGCGAATAAGCCTCTGACGGAGGCGAATAAAACTCTGACCGAGCTTATGAAAGAGAAGCAGGACTGGGAAACCCCAGAGGAGCAAAAAAATGAGTAAGAAAATATTGTCTGTAATACTAATGATGGCGATTTGTGTGACGCTGGCTGCCTGCGGAAATGGCGGTCAGATTATGGATGGCGATGGAATGGAGAAACCGGCTGCAGGCTCCGGCAATCAGGAAGCTGACGCCACCGGCAATCAGGAAGCCGACGCTACCGGCAACCAGGAAGCCGACGCCACTTTCCTCTGGAAAGATGACGCTGGCAGAGACGTGGAAATACCGATGAACCTCTCCCGCATTATTCCGTCCGGTCCTTCGGCCCAGATTATTCTGTATGCCCTTGCGCCGGAAATGCTGGCAGGACTTTCTGACCAATGGAAGGATTACGGCAGGGACCTTATTCCGGAAGAGTACAAGGACCTGCCTTACTTTGGACAGTTCTACAGCTCCAAGGACATGAATCTGGAAGCTTTGGCGGCAGCGAATCCGCAGCTGGTCATCGACATTGGCGAATATAAAAAAGGCATCGAAACAGATTTAGATAATTTCACCTTGCAGACCGGCATTCCGATTGTTTTCATGGAAGCGGATCTGGCCACCATGGACGAAACCTACACAAGATTAGGCCTTCTTTTAGGAAAAGAGAAAGAAGCGGAAGCCCTCGCAGCCTACTGCGAAAAGGTTTACTCGCGGACCGAAGAAATCATGAGCCAGGTGGGCGATAAAAAAGTGAAGACCCTGTACATTCAGGGAAGTGAAGGCTTGAACGCTTTGGGCAAGGGCTCTTTCCAGGCACAGCTGCTGGACATGCTGACCGACAACGCAGCGGTTGTGGAACAGGTTTCGGAAAAAGGTCTGGGAAACGAAGTGGGTCTGGAGCAGATTGCTCTCTGGAATCCGGACTTTGTAATTTTCGGAACGGGCAGCATCTATGACACGGTGAAAGATATTCCGGGTTGGCGGGAAGTAAACGCCATCGAAAAGGGAAATTATGTGGAGGCGCCATACGACCCATACAGCTGGATGGGAACGCCCCCATCGGTTCAGCGATACCTGGCATTGAGCTGGATTCCGTCCATCCTCTATCCGGAATACTGCGATTACGACATCAAAGAGGAAATCTTAGAATATTACCAGCTGTTTTATCATTGCAATCTGTCTCCAGAGCAGTATGATAAATTAACAGAGAAGGCGTTTATAAAATAGTAGCGCTGCCGAAGTTCCGATGAGAAAAGCGTAAACGCACCATCGGCAGTGCAACAAGGAAAGAACCATCATGAACATAATTCTGATCGGCCTCAGCGGCGCCGGAAAAAGCACGCTGATTCAAAAACTGATCCGGGAAAAGAAATTGAAAGTCCGCGGCTACATTTCGGAAAAGCTGGAAAGCCTTCGGGATGAAGAGGGGACGCCGGTTTTTATTATGTCCATTCCGAAGAACTACAAGCCGACCCAGAACCTGAAGGAAAAACTGGAAAAAAGCATCGACCTGGAGCAGAGGATTGTAAACAACAAGTGTGCCTATTGTGTGCCGGCATTTTCGGAGTGGGAGAACGCGCATCCTGGCCCCCAATGTATTGGCATCAGCACCGAAGGCCATGCAATTTCGAATCCAGAGGTCTTAGACAACTTTGCCTTATACTTCCTCGAGCCTCTTGCGGAAAAGGCGAAAGCCGGACAGATTATCGTGCTGGACGAAATCGGTGTCATGGAAAGCAAGTCCGAGGCGTTCATGAACGCCGTCTTAAAGCTGCTGGATGGACCGGCTACAATCGTGGCAGCCGTCCGGGAAAAACATACGGACTTTTTAGATAAAGTAAAGAACCATCCAGACAATCAATGTTTTGAAGTGGATGAAAACAACAGAGAAGCTGTTTACGAAGAATTGAAAAAATGCTTCTAAAGCCCGTAGTTACAAGGAACAGAGCCGTAAACATGCAACAGTAAATATGCAGCAGAGCCGTAAACACACAGCAGTAAAAATACAGCAGAGCCGTAAACACACAGCAGTCGTAAATACAAATTAAGGAGAATCTTATGAGCAATATTCCAACTCCACATAACGCCGCCATCGAAGGCGAAATCGCAAAAACTGTTTTAATGCCAGGAGATCCGAAACGTTCCAAATTCATTGCGGAAAATTTCCTGGAGAATCCGAAACTGGTTAACGATATCCGTGGCATTCAGGGCTACACCGGAACCTATAAAGGAAAACCGGTAACAGTCATGGCCAGCGGCATGGGCATTTCTTCCATCGGAATCTATGCCTACGAGCTATATAATTTCTACGACGTGGACCAGATCATCCGTATCGGTACCGCAGGCAGCATCAAGGAAGACTTAAATATCGGCGAGCTGGTTTTGGCAGACATTGCTTATACCAACGACAATTTCTTGAAGCAGCTTCCTTTCGATAAGGACTATATTCCAAAGGCGGACATGGACCTGCTGGCAAAAGCCGAGGCTATCGCAAAAGCGGAGAACATCAAATACCGCGTGGGATCCGTCCTGACCCAGAACCTGTATTACAGCTATGAAGCCGAGATTATTGAGAAATGGGCAGAAAAAGGGGTGCTGGCTTTTGAAATGGAAGCCGCCTGCCTTTATGCATTCGCCCAGGCAGCAGGAAAAAAGGCTTTGGCAGTTCTTTCCATATCAAATAACATTTTATTTGGTTCCGAAATGGACCCGGAGAAACGGGAAAACAGCCTGACGGATATGATTCGGACGGCATTGGAACTGGCATAAACCGTTTTTGTAAGTAGAACAACTCAATTTCACAGAAATTCTGCATAATTTTCATAATTTTTGAATAAAATACTTGCATATTATGCAAAATTAGTGTAAATATTACTTGATTTTCTTGAATGTGGTGCTATAATCACTATACACAATATGCAAGATAAATGCATAAATAATGCATAAAATACAAAGGAGCGAAAAAAATGAAGAAAAAATTATCAGCAATCATTACCCTTTTAGTGGTAGCAGCTATGGCAATTGCCCTTACAGCTTGTGGCGGCTCTGGCCCAGAACCAACACCTGCACCAGCAGGAAGCGGCTCAGGCTCAGCTCCAGCACCAGGCGGCAAACTTATTATGGCAACAAACGCAGAATTCCCACCTTACGAATTTAAAGATGGCGACGGATTTGCAGGTATCGACGTTGAAATCGCAGGCGCAATCGCTGACAAATTAGGCTTAGAACTTGAAATCGCAGACGTAGAATTCGGTTCCATCATCGGCGGCGTTCAGTCCGGAAAATTCGATATGGGTATGGCCGGCATGACAGTTACAGATGAACGTCTTGAAAGCGTTAACTTCTCAACTTCTTATGCAACAGGTATCCAGTCCATCATCGTTAAAGAAGGTTCTGACATTGCTTCTCCAGATGATTTAGCAGGACATAAAATCGGTGTTCAGGCAGATACAACTGGTGACATCTACTGCAGTGGTGACTTCGGCGAAGAAAACGTAACTTCTTACAAAACTGGCGCAGACGCTGTTCAGGCTCTGATCGCTGGCAAAGTTGACTGTGTAGTTATCGATAACGAACCAGCAAAATCTTATGTAGCAGCAAACCCAGATGCTGGCCTTCAGGTTCTTGAAACAGCATACGCAGAAGAGCAGTACGCAATCGCTATCAACAAAGACAACACAGCACTCTTAGATCAGATTAACGCAGCTCTTGACGAGCTCACAGCAGACGGCACAATTCCTGGAATTATTGCGAAATACATTGGATAGTAAATGAATTGGTTTGATAAGTTTTGTAATGACTTTTCTTTAAACTTTATAGAAGGCGACCGCTGGAAATGGATCCTGCAAGGTCTTGGTAATACCCTTATTATCACTTTCTTCGCACTGGTTATTGGTGTTATTTTAGGCATCATAATCGCGGCGGTTCGTTCAACGTACGACAAAAACGGGGCTGACATGAAAAAACGTGGCGGCCCCGCCTACGTATTTTTAAAGATCGGTAACATGATCTGTAATCTGTACCTGACCGTTGTTCGTGGTACCCCTTCCGTTGTTCAGCTGCTCATCATGTACTTCATCATTCTGGTTAACGTAACCAATGGTGTTCTGGTAGCAGTGATTGCTTTCGGTCTGAACTCCGCAGCTTACGTTGCTGAGATTTTCCGAAGCGGTATTATGAGCATCGACGAGGGCCAGTTCGAAGCCGGACGTTCTTTAGGCTTCAACTACCTGCAGACCATGTTTCATATTATTCTGCCGCAGGCCATCAAGGTTATCCTTCCGGCTCTGTTTAATGAATTTATCGTATTGATCAAAGAGACCGCTGTTGCCGGCTACGTTGGTGTAATGGATCTGACCAAGGCCGGTGATAAAATCAGAGGCCGTACATTCTCTGCGTTTATGCCATTGATTGCCGTTGCCCTGATTTATCTCGTTATCGTTGTTGTGCTGACCCAGCTGCTGAAGCGGTTGGAGAAGCGGCTCAGAAAGAGTGAGAGGTAGACCGATGGAAGAAGCTTTGATCAAGGTTCGTAACCTGAAAAAACATTATAACGGCGGAAAAGTAAAAGCCCTGGATGGAATCGACATCGATATCCATAAGGGCGAAGTTGTGGTAGTTGTTGGACCGTCCGGTTCCGGCAAATCCACGTTCTTACGAAGTCTGAATTTATTAGAGCAGCCGACCGAAGGCGAGATTATTTTTGAAGGCGAAGACATCAATGCCAAAGATGCGGACATTAACCAGCATCGTCAGAAAATGGGCATGGTTTTCCAGCACTTCAATTTATTCCCTCACAAGACTGTTCTTGGAAATATAACCCTTGCTCCGATTAAGCTGAAAAAGATGGCAAAAGAGGAAGCAGATGCCCAGGCCATGAAGCTTCTGAACATGGTTCACTTAGAGGACAAGGCGACGAACTATCCGTCCCAGCTGTCTGGCGGACAGAAACAGAGAATCGCAATCGCCAGAGCTCTCGCCATGGAGCCGACGGTAATGCTTTTTGATGAGCCGACTTCCGCTCTTGACCCGGAAATGGTAGGAGAGGTTCTGGATATTATGAAAGACCTGGCGAAATCCGGCATGACCATGGTTGTTGTAACTCATGAGATGGGATTTGCAAAGGAAGTTGGTACCCGTGTCATTTTCATCGACCAGGGAAAGATTAAAGAGGAAAACACGCCGAAGGAATTCTTCAGCAATCCAAAGGATCCGCGGCTTCAGGATTTCCTGTCAAAAGTATTGATTTAACGAAATTAGCGCTGCAGTAGATTTGCCGTAGCGCTATTTTTTATGTAAAATATAAATCGTGAAAAGCGCTTATTAAAGAAATTCCAGCAAATAAGAAAATATATTATTTGAGAGATTGTTTGAAGGATTTCCTCGCTGGAGAAGTATTAGGAAAGGGAATATTATGAACAACACAATCAAAGAATTAATGGAAAGAAAATCCGTCCGGGTTTTCACGGGACAGAAAATTTCTGCAGAAGATAAGAAGCTGATTCTGGAAGCAGCCGTAAATGCACCAACCGCCGGCAACCAGCAGTTTTACACCATCATTGATGTAACGGATCCGGCCTTGAAAGAGAAATTAGTGGACACCTGTGATCATCAGCCGTTTATTGCGGAGGCGGATTTGGTTCTGATTTTCTGTGCAGACTGCAAAAAGTGGTACGAAGGCTTTAAGGATGTAGGCGCAGAGCCACGCAAGCCGGGCAAAGGCGACTTATTGCTGGCCGTAACGGATGCGGCTATCGCAGCCCAGAACGCAGTAGTGGCAGCGGAGAGCATGGGAATCGGCAGCTGCTACATCGGCGACATTATGGAAAACTATGAGGAACAGAAGGCTCTTCTGAAATTACCGGAGTATGTGTTCCCGGCAGCGATGCTGGTTTTCGGTTATCCAACCCAGCAGCAGATGGACCGGGTGAAACCAGAGCGTGCGCCGATGGATTGCATCGTCAGCGAGAACGGCTATCCGGAAATGGATGCAGAATTCCGTGCGAAACTCTTCGCAGGAAAAGCAAACCCTGCAGGCTATGAGGCAGGTATGATTGCTTTCTGCAACCGTAAATACAATTCCGATTTTTCCCGGGAAATGACCCGGTCCGTAGAAATGTATTTGAAAGAATTTGAATAATGATAAAGGAAAACGAAAGGAGACGTATCTATGCCAAAAGCAAAATTTGACCCATTGTCACAGTTCCGTGCACCATTAAATTATGAATTAAGTGGAAAAGATTTCCACATTATTTTAGACGACGGAAACGAAATTTCTGTTCGCTTTATCGACGGTGAAAACCTGCAGTGGTCCGACAACTGCGGCGCTTTTATCTGGGAGAAATACGAATGCCTGAAGGCAGACGACAACACCTATATGGTACATGTCAACACTGCAGCAGGCGGCGGCAAATTAAACTACTGCCTGGTTTTAGACTTGCTTCAGAATCTGGTTACCTTAGTAAAACTGGAAGAAGACAAGATTGAAGAGTCGGACCGTCTGATTCTTGTAACTCCGGTGTTCGGCGCCATTAAAGTTCCAGGCCGTCCGCTTCCGGAAAACCGTCATTACTTCACCGACCGTATGGCTGGCAGAAGAATCGTATGGCAGTACAGCTCGGGCTTCAACAAAATGCACATTTACTACAAGCCGACCTTATACCGTCTGCCAAGAGTAGACTCCGACAGCTTCCGCCGCAGATATGCAGCTGAGACCGATCCAGAGGAGAAGGCTCGTTTGAAAGGTTATGTAGACCGTTTCGACCGTACAGAAGAAGCTTATCCATTTGCGGAGGAGCCATGCTTCCACATCACTATTAACGAGCACATGAACCTGTTCTGTTTCGTAGAAGAAAATGAAACCTTGTGTGACCCATTGAAGGCCATCGGTGGTGGCGGAATCGTTCTTCTTCAGGACTTAGACCGTCTGGTACAGAATGGTTTAGGCTTTGGAAAAGGTAGCTACGCATTCTGCACCGGCTACGGCAGAGAAGTATTTGAGCCAGATGAAGTAGAGTCCGAGAAAGCTCCTTACGACGAGACAAAACTGAAAACCATCCCATGTATTTACGATATTAAGTTCGAGTAAGGGCCCCTGTAACAGAAAGCCGCGGGCAACTGTGACGGGAAAGAAGCCGTAGAGCAGCGAAAATTCGCACTTATAACAGAAAAAAATACAAGATTTCGGGCAAAAAAATATGGTGAGGCCCGGAAAAAAGTATTACAATATAAGTTAACCAAAAAATAATTATTGTAGCTATTTTTTAAGCTATTGAAGGGAGATCATTATTATGGATGCTAAAACTTATTTAGAGCCTCAAAACGTGCTTCCAATTTATGATACATGTGATGTATTAGTAGTTGGTGGCGGTTCTGCTGGACATTCCGCAGCACTTGCAGCAGCTAGAGCAGGCTGCAAAAACGTTATCTTAATGGAACGCTACGGCTTCTGCGGTGGCGACGTAACTGGCGGTTACGTATTACTGGTTCCAGCACTTTCCTTCCACGAGAAAACCTATGTACAGGGTATTCAGGAAGAATGGTTCCAGAGACTGAAAAACATTCCTGGCGCTGTTATCGGACCAGAAATGGAATATGCAGGAAGCAAAGATCAGGAAATGATCAAGAAATTCCGTGGTATCGGTGGCGCAACAATGGGTCCAGATGCTAGAGTACAGCACGGCTTCACAGTAGAACCTACTCAGATGAAGATCGAAATGGATCTGATGTTAGAAGAAGAAAAAGAATCTATCCGTGTTATGTATCACAGCTGGGGCTGCAAACCTATCATGGAAGGCAATGTATGCAAGGGCGTTATCTTTGAATCCAAAGAAGGACGTAAAGCTATCATGGCGAAAGTTGTTATTGATGCAACTGGTGATGCTGACCTTTGTAGACTTTCTGGTGCTCCTACATCTTCATCAATCGATGATGAGTGCCGTTGCGGTTCCACAGCTTTAGTTTACAGAGTTGGCGGATTCAGCAAGAAAGCTTTAAACGAATGGATGGCTACCGATAAAGAAGGCGCTAAGAAATTCATGCAGGGCATTATGGCTCGTCACGGATTCATGGCAGCTCTTATCGATGGACCTACAGACGATGTATCTTGGGCAAACAACTGGCAGGCAAAGAGAGACTGCTCTACAGTAAAAGACCTGACAGCTACAGAAATCGGCACAAGAATTCACTTAAGAGAAGTTGTTCAGTTCATGAAAGACACATGTCCAGTAATGAAGGACGCTTATCTGTTAGACGTTGCTCCACAGACCGGTGTTCGTGGTTCCCACAGAATCGTTGGCGAAACAATCATTTCCTCCAACGACTGGGCATTCCCGAAACAGTATGACGATGTTATCGCATGGCATTCAACCGTTGAGAGCCTTAACGACAACGCTCCTATCGAGATTCCTTACGGCTCAATCCTTCCACAGAAGGTTGAGAACCTGTTAGCTCCTGGACGTCATATTTCTGCAGACAGAATCGCTATCGACTGCGTAAACTTAGTACCACAGTGCGTAGGTACTGGCCAGGCAGCAGGCGTTGCAGCAGCAGTTGCAGTTGCAGACGGAACAAGCACACATACAGTAAACATCAAGAAGGTACAGGATATCCTTGCAGGCGAGCAGAACGTTCCACTGCCAAGAAATAGCCATACCGACATCAGCTACACAGAGAACCTTGAAGAGCATGAGTACGGTCTGTACACAGAAGCTGCTAAGAAGGCTCGTGAAACAAACGATGCAGCTGGCGCATATCGTCATTGGACTCTGTCTAAGGGCAAAGAAAGAATGGAAGAAGGCATGGATCTTCAGTAATTGAAGGAAATGCTCCATTTGAAAGCTGGCAAATAATTGATGAAAAACTCCTGCGGCTCCGGCTGCAGGAGTTTTATGCAAAGGAAGGCGGCGGCGCGAAAAGGAGCAGTAAAAGTTTGCGCCGGCAGACGAAGCCGCGCCGGAATAAAAAGTTCGCGCCGGCAGGTGAAGCCGCGCCGCCACAGGAGAAGAAAATGACTGTTACCGAAGCAAAAGAAAAATTAATGAAATTGCAGAGCAGACTGAGCGCCTACAACCATGCTCAGGAGCTTATGTTTTACGATGAGGCAACCATCGCTCCGGAAAAAACTGACGAGAACCGGGCCCATGCCCTGTCCGTTCTTTCCGAAGAAAGTTATATTATTTCCACCGGTCCGGAGACCGTGGAACTGTTGGAATTCTTAGATGCTCATAAAGACGAGCTGAACTTAAAAGAGCAGCGCATGGTCTTCCTGATGCTGAAGGAAATCCGCCGCATGCAGGCCATTCCGATGGATGAGTACGTTGCCTTCCAGGAACTGTTGGGAACTGCCTATGGACTTTGGAGAGGCTGCAAGATCAACAGCGATTTTGAAGGCTTCCGCCCGACACTGGAAAAAATCTTTGCAACCAACATTAAGTTCGCAAAGTACTGCGCGCCGGATATGCATCCATACGACTATTGGCTGGGCGAGTTTGAAGAAGGCCTGACCATGGAAAAATGCGATGAGTTTTTCGGCGCTCTGAAAGAGCGTATCATTCCGCTGATCCAGAAAATCGGTGAAGCAGAACAGGTAGACGACTCCTGCCTGAAAGGAAACTTCCCGGAAGCAAAGCAGGCAGAGCTGTCCGACTATTTAATGCGGCTGATGCAGGTGGATTTAGGCCATTGCAATTTAATGACCACGGAGCATCCGTTTACTACCGCCATCGGCTCCCATAAGGACGTAAGAATTACCACCCATTATCTGGAAGAAGATTTCTCCTCTTCTATGTTCAGTGTTATCCATGAAAGCGGTCACGCTTTATACGACATGGCTTCCGAAGACGATTTGGCTTACACCGTCCTGGACGGCGGCGTTTCCATGGGTATCCATGAAAGCCAGAGCCGGTTCTACGAGAACATCATCGGCCGCAGCAGAAACTTTATAAAATTTGTCTATCCGAAGGTGAAGGAATTATTCCCAGAGGCTATGGAAGGCACCGACGAGGAAGGCTTCTACAAGGCGATCAACAAAGTTGAGCCAAGCCTGATCCGTACGGAAGCGGACGAAGTAACCTATTGCCTCCATGTTATGATCCGCTATGAGCTGGAGAAGAAAGTGATGTCCGGTGAAATGACCGTGGCAGAACTGCCGGAAGCTTGGAACGCGCTGTACAAAGAGTACTTGGGCGTAGATGTTCCAGACGACCGACACGGCGTCCTTCAGGATAGCCATTGGTCTGGCGGCACCATCGGATACTTCCCATCCTACGCTTTAGGCAGCGCTTACGGCGCAGAGTTTATTCAGAAGATGAGAGAGGATGTGGATGTGGACGCAGCTTTAGCAGAGGGCAACTTCGCTCCGTTAAACGAATGGAACAAGGAACACATCTGGAAATATGGCCACTTATATACCCCGCAGGAAGTTTTGGACCGCGTATTGGGCAAACCGTTCAGCCCGGAAGCTTACATCGAATATTTGGAGAAGAAATATACCGATATTTACTTTGGATAGGCTTAATCGGAATCCGTTAAGATTAGTTGAGAAAAAAGCAAATAATGGGCTCCGATACTATATTCAAAATCCAAGAGTTTTTTATGAATCTCCCACAGAAAAAGGAATGAAAAATCTTTTTTTCTGCGGGAGATTTTTTCACGCTGTACGAAACAGCAACTTTTGTACATTCGTTGCCCAAAAAATTATTCGATTTGCACGAAATATCAACTTTTGTACATTAGACGCATTTAAATACAGATGAATTTGCATAAAACTACAGGTTTTGTACCATAGAGCTATTTCAAATTGAAAAATAGATGTACAAAACCTGCAATTTTGTGCAACCAGATGGTGGCGAACGAAAAAGCGCCTGTACAAAAGTTGAAGTTTCGTGCAAGAGGAGAAAATTTGAAACGGATACTTGTACAAAACCTGAAGTTTCATGCAATACTGGTTAGAACGATTTATATTCAAACAAAAAAATCCCACTTACCATAAGAAAAATGGTAAAATGATATCATAAGAAATACGAAGGTTGGAACGACTTCATTAAAATGGAAATTGAGGAATGCCGGCTTCGTACATCAAAACGGGAAGTAATAGAATGGTTTTTTCATCCCTGACATTTATAGCGTTTTTCTTTCCGATAACGGTCATACTGTATTACGTATGCAAGAACAAAACCTGGCGCAACTGTGTGCTGACGGTTTTGTCCCTGATTTTCTATGCCTGGGGAGAACCAAAGTTCGTTCTCATCATGATTTTGTCCATCGGCGTCAACTATGCTGCGGGCATATTGATGGACAAAGCGAAAAGCGCCGCCGCCCGGACCGTCTTCATGATTGTCGGTGTCGGCCTTAGCGTGGCCTTCCTTTTCTATTTCAAATATTTCTCATTTATCGTGAATATATTCGGCGCCGATGTGCCGGCAAAAATACTGCCAATCGGCATTTCTTTCTACACCTTCCAGATCATCACCTATACCGTAGACGTATGGAGACGGAAGGTTCCGACTCAGAAGAACATTATCAAACTGGCCCTTTACATCAGCTTCTTCCCGCAGCTGATTGCAGGACCGATTGTTAACTATACCTATATCGAGCCGTACCTGGACGAGAGAGTTATCGACCCGTCGGAATTCTTCAACGGTCTTTGCCGGTTCTTCGCCGGCTTCGGCAAGAAGATTCTGATTGCCAACATGTGCGGCGAAATCTTATCTTATCTGGATCTGTCCAACAACATCAGTGTGCTGGCTGCATGGTTAGGCGCCATCGCTTACACCTTCCAGATTTACTTCGACTTCTCCGGCTATTCCGACATGGCCATCGGCATGGGAAAAATGTTCGGTTTCCCATTCCTGGAGAACTTCAACTATCCATACACATCCATCAGCATTACCGATTTCTGGAGGAGGTGGCACATTTCCTTAAGCACCTTCTTCCGGGATTATGTATATATTCCGCTGGGCGGCAACCGCGTGAAACCGGCCCGCCACATCCTGAACCTGATGATCGTCTGGGCCCTGACCGGCTTCTGGCACGGCGCTTCCTGGAACTTCATCATCTGGGGCGTGTACTACGGAATTTTCCTGATTCTGGAAAAATATGTGTGGGGCAAAGTCCTGGACAAGCTGCCGAAGGTCATCCGTTGGATTTACACCATGCTCATCGTTATTATCGCCTGGGTATTCTTCTACCATGACAGCTTATCCGAAGGCCTCCATCATTTAGGCGCCATGTTCGGCATTGGCAGCAGCGGCGGAACCGACTCCGTTTCCATCTACTGCGTAAAAGCTTATGCCATACTGCTGGCCATTGCAGTGATTGCGTGCATCCGTTGGAAACCGATATTGGAAAAACTGGCAGCGAAAAACCGCAAGATGCCGGCGCCAGAGGCGCGCATGCCGGGCAGAAGAGTAACGGTTCGGCAGGTGGGAGAAAAACTGGTCCGCACCAGAGTGGTAGAGGAATTAACTCAGCCAACGGCGCAGATCATTATCAAGTTTGTATTATGCAGTGCGATTTTCGTACTGGGGTTGATTTTCCTGGCAGGAAGCAGCTTCAACCCGTTCCTGTATTTTCGGTTTTAAGCGGAGCCCGCGAGTTTAAGCGCAGCCCGCGAGTTTAAGCGCAGCCTGCGAGTTTAAGCGCAGCCTCTGCGACAGCAGGCGCTCATAAGGTGAACAAGCAATAGATTTTAATGAAAAAGAAAGCTCTTTACTTAATTTTATCTGGAATATGGATTGCCCTGATGGTTTTCTTAGGGGTTAATTTCCTGTTCGCCGGAAAAGGCGGAGAGATAATCGAATCGGAAAACCGGACTCTGGCTCTGGCTCCGGACTTTGGACCGCGCAATGTTTTCGAAGGAAACATCAGCGACGATACGGAGTCCTTCCTTGCAGACCATATTTTCGGCCGTTCCTCGGCCATCAGCTTCTATAACCGGCTGAAAGACCGGGCAAGTTTCGCCAGCTATGAAGACTCCCTGGCCATTCAGTCCGGCGCGAAGGACGCTTTGGCAGGAGAAAAAGTTTCCGACGAGGAACTGGCGAAAATGGCAGAAGAATTGCGTCGCCAGAGAGAAGAAGAGATTAAGGCGGCAGCAGAGGCAGCAGCGATTCCAAACGTAAAACCGAAGTCCACCAAGGACATCGATTCCTTCGATGACTGGCTGGGCATTTCCATAAACGGAGAGGACTATTACTACTTCTCCAAAGACGGCATTTTAGCGACCGCTTCCGTTCTGAACCGTGTGGCCAACTGTCTGCCAGAGGACGGACATGTAGTATTTACAATGGTTCCGCAAAGTATTGCAGGCAACCGTTATGTGGCAGATCCGGGAAAGGGAGGCTTCGTTTCCACCAGTGAAGAACTGGTAGATGCTGCAACCAATTCCAAGGTGCGCGCCGTAAACAGCGCAGAGATTTTAGGCGAAGGCATTGAGCGTGGAGAGTATGTATATTTCCGCAGCGACATGCACTGGACTCCGTACGGAACCTGGCTGGTTTATTCGGAAATGCTGAAGATGGCGGGGCAGAAGCCGGCTGCATGGGAAGACTTTAACGTTCAGGTGGAAGAGCCATTCCTGGGAACCTACTACCGGGATGGTCCGACCCTGTACATGGAGCAGAACCCAGACCGTCTGGATTTAGTCACACCGAAGTTTGACGTTTCCTGGAGGCGGATCAACGGCGTAGATTCTTATTACGAAATCCCGCTGCTGAATTTCGACGCCATGTACAACGACCGCTACACCGTTTACTTAGGCGGACCGGCGGGCCCATGGACTTACGCGGAATGTGATAACGGCATTGACCGCAGAGCCCTGGTAATCTGCGACTCCTTCGGCTTAGGCTTCGTTCCACAGGTACTGGCCAACTACGGACAGGTCCATTATCTGGACTGCAGATATTACGACTATTGGACCGTTGGCTACACTGTAAAGGAAATGATCGAGAAATATGACATTTCGGATGTTTACGTAGTTATCGGAGACTTACATGCATATGATAACGAGTACATTTTATATCAGCTCAGCAGCCAGCTGGGCGACCAGTAAAATATATAGAAAAGGGGTCGGGAAACCGGCCCCTGAAGTTGTTTTAAGAGCAGAAATATGTTAAAATAACTTGTTTAAAGACAAAATAAAAAGCAACGGAAAACAAAGACAATCATGGCCAAAAAAGTATTAAAAGAAGCGAATGGAATCACAAGCAGAACCAACGTCCGTTGGCTTCTGGTTGTTTACGATTTCATCATATTTGTAGTCGCAGAACTTTTGGTTGTAGGACTGCATTTAAGCTCGGATGAGGGCCTTACCAGCAAAGGCGTCAGCATCCAGTTTCTGATTGGCTTTGTCTGCATTTTCGGCCTCCGCTTCATTTTCGACGTATACCGTCAGATCTGGCGGTACGGCGGCATGAAAGCCTACATCCGTCTGTTCCTGGCGGACCTTCTTGGCGGCATTATTTACCTGATTGCAGAAGCTTTACTGCCGATTGAACACATTATGTTCATCAGCCTTCTGTCCATCGTGTGCCTGAGCCTTTTAGGTGCCATGTCCATCCGCATGATTTACTACTTCGCTTATCAGACGGGAAACCGAAGGACCAATAAGGGCAAGGTCATCCGTAACCTGCTCCGTATTTTCGGCGGTCTGAACATTAACGAAGACAACGCAGAAGCTGCTACTTTAGAAGCAAGAAAAATCAACGTGGCCATTATCGGCGCCGGCCGTGTAGGTGTAAACCTGGCGGAAGAGCTGGTAAACAATGCCAGAGCGCCATACCATCCGGTGTGCTTTGTAGACGTTGATGCAGATAAAATCGGACGAAAGATCATGAGCATTCCGGTCATCAGTGAAGAAGACCTGACCCAGGATGTATTAAACGATATTAATGTTCAGGAAGTAATTTTCGCCCTTCCGGAGAAATCCTTCGAGGAGCGCCAGAAACTCTATTCCTTCTACAAAAACGCCGGTTACAAGATTAAAGTTTACGATTATCCGACGGTGCAGACCGCCGGAGCCGGCAGACGCCAGTTAAGAGAATTCGATACGGAAGAACTGTTATTCCGTACGGAAATCGAAGTAAACGACGAAAAGACGAAAGCCTACTATAAAGGAAAAACCGTGCTCATTACCGGTGGCGGCGGAAGCATCGGCAGCGAGCTGTGCCGGCAGATTGCCCGCATGGAGCCGAAGCAGCTGGTAATTTTAGACATTTATGAAAACGGTGCTTATGACATTCAGCAGGAGCTTCGCATCGCTTATGATGGCAAGCTGAACCTGAACGTGGAAATCTCTTCCGTTGACGATGAAGAAGGCATGGACAAGATCTTTGCAAAATATCGTCCGAACATTGTAATCCACGCCGCAGCCCATAAACATGTGCCTTTAATGGAAAACAACGTATGCGAAGCCATTAAGAACAATGTGTTCGGAACCTTGTGCTCCGTACGCATGGCGGAAAAATATCATGCAAAGAAGTTCATCATGGTTTCCACGGACAAGGCGGTAAATCCGACCAACGTTATGGGCGCAACCAAGCGCATGTGCGAGATGATCGTTTTAAGCCATGGCAAATCCAACAAGGAAACCAACTTTAACTGCACCCGTTTTGGAAACGTTTTAGGCAGCGCCGGCAGTGTAATTCCTCTGTTCAAAAAGCAGATTGCCAATGGCGGCCCGGTTACCGTAACGGATAAGAGAATCGTCCGTTACTTCATGACCATTCCGGAAGCCAGCCAGTTAGTTCTTCAGGCAGGGGCCAATGCAAAGAGCGGCGAGCTTTCCGTACTGGATATGGGCCATGCAGTAAAAATCTGGGAACTGGCAGAAAACATGATCACCTTAAGCGGTTTCGAACCGTATAAAGATATTGATATTATTGAGACCGGTCTTCGTCCGGGCGAGAAGCTGTACGAAGAGCTTCTGATGAAGAGTGATACGCTGACCAAGACCGACAACAACAAGATTTTCGTAGAAAAAGACGACCCTCTGACCGAAGAAGAACTGAATGAGAAGCTTCAGCTGCTGAAGGCGGCGGTAGAAGCCAGGGACGACGATGGAGCAAGAGAAGTTCTTCATCAGGTCGTACAGACTTATGTAGAGCCGGAAGAAATAAATAAGATGGTTCCGAAAGAAGCAACAGAAGAGACAGCAGAAGAGACAGCAAATGACATGACTGCAACAGAAGCAGCAACAGAAGAGACAGCACCGGCAGCAGGCGAAAGCGCCACTGCAGAAGAATAAATATTCAGGAATTATGGAAAAAAGAAATATCTCATTTTCACCACCGGACCTTACCGGTAACGAAATCGAATATGTAACAGAAGTTTTGAAATCCGGTTGGATCACCACCGGACCGAAAACCAAGCTTTTCGAAAAAAAGCTGGCAGAATATATCGGCTGTAATAAAGTCGTATGTCTGAACAGCCAGACCGCTTGCGCGGAAATGGCGCTCCGCCTTTTAGGAATCGGCGAAGGCGACGAAGTAATTACCACAGCCTACACATATACCGCCAGCGCTTCCGTAATCGCCCATGCAGGCGCGAAAATCGTTTTGGTGGATTGTTGTAAGGATAGCCTGGATATCGACTATGACGCCGTTTCTGAGGCTGTTACAGAGCGTACAAAAGCCATCATTCCGGTAGCCATCGGCGGCGTTCCATGCGATTATAAAAAACTTTTTGATATTGCAGAAAGCAAGAAGGACCTGTTCCGTGTAAGCGAAAACGCGGGCGAGCTGGGACAGAAGCTGCAGAAAGCTTTTGGAAGAATAGCGATTCTTGACGACGCTTCCCATGCCCTGGGAGCTTCCTGGAATGGACATAACGTGGGAGTCTGCGGCGACTTTTCAGCTTTCAGTTTCCATGCAGTAAAGAACCTGACCACGGCGGAGGGCGGATGCCTTTCCTGGCGTGCGCCTGCAGGAATCGACGACGAAGAAATCTATCGTCAGGCCCAGATTTATTCCCTTCACGGACAGAGCAAGGACGCTCTGGCAAAGACGAAAGCCGGCGACTGGGAATATGATGTAGAAGGCCTCTGGTATAAATGTAACATGACCGACATCATGGCAGCGGTAGGCCTGGCTCAGTTAGAGCGCTACCCGGACATGATCCAACGCAGAAAAGAAATCGTTGAAAAATACGATGCAGCTTTCAAGCCTTTGGGCGTAGAGGTGCTTCCGCACTACGAGAACGGAATCGAATCCTCCGGCCACTTATACATTGCCCGTATTCCAATGAAGGCTACGGAAACCTTCGAGCAGAGTGGAAATCCGCTCCGCAACGAAATCATCATGAAAATGGCGGAAGCAGGAATCGCCTGCAACGTTCACTATAAACCTTTGCCGATGATGACCGCTTACAAAAAGAGGGGCTTCGACATTAAGGACTATCCAAACGCATACGCACATTATCAGAATGAAATCACTTTGCCGCTGCACACTTCCTTAAGCGACGAAGACGTAGATTATATTATCGACAACTTCTGCAGAATTTTAAAAGAGTACGGCGAGTAAGCCGGCCTGCAGTTTGACCGACGAAGAGACGCGATGATACTGAAGAAATTCGAAGACCTTCCAAAAGAGTTTCAGACTCCAGAAGTAAAAGAATATTATGACATCTTAGACCGCAAGCGCCTCCAGCTGGTGCTGAAGCGCTTGTTTGACATTGTCGTTTCCGTCATTATCCTTCTGGTCATCTGGTGGTTTATGGCACACATCGCCCTGGCCATCGTTATCGAAACGAAAGGCCCGGTCTTCTTCCGTCAGGAAAGAGTGACCCAGTATGGCCGTCGCTTCCGGATCTTTAAGTTCCGCAGCATGGTAGTGAATGCAGCGGAAACCGGCTCTTCCATTACTCAGCACAACGACCCACGAGTAACGAAAGTCGGCCGCTTCGTAAGAAAAATCCGTGCCGACGAATTCTGTCAGCTGCTGGATGTTTTAAGAGGAACCATGACCTTCGTAGGCACCCGTCCGGAAGTTCCGAAGTACGTAGAAAAATATACGCCGGAGATGATGGCCACCTTGCTGCTTCCGGCAGGGGTTACCAGTGAGGCCAGCATTTACTATAAAGACGAAGAGAAAATTTTGGAGAACCTTTCCTCCGAGGAGGTAGACAAGGTCTACGTGGAGAAAATCCTTCCGGAGAAAATGAAATACAACCTGAAGACTTTGAAGAAATTCACTTTCGGTTACGAATGCAAAATCATGTGGAAGTCGGTCTGGGCGGTTCTGGGAAAGACCTATACCGAGAAGGACTTTGAAGGAAAAGAGAAATAAAGGTGCGAGAAGCTGCGGGCGACGCAGGATTCCACACGACGTGAAATAGTTAAATGAAAGTTTCAATTGCGGTAGTTGCATACAACGAAGAACGATATCTGGGAACGCTTCTTAATTGCATTAAGAAGCAGGACTATCCCCACGAAAAAATAGAAGTTCTGCTCATCGACAGCAATTCCAAAGACGGCACAAAAGCCCTTATGGAGGCCTTCCGTCAGGAAAACGAGGCAGAATTCGCAGCCGTTGCAGTGCTGGAGAATCCGGGACAGTTCCTGCCTCAGGGCTGTAACGTGATGCTGGCAAATTATACCGGGGACGCCATCTGCCGTATCGATGCCCATGCAACCATTCCGGAAAATTTCATCTCTGCCAACGTAGCCGTTCTGGAATCGGGCGAAAACGTCAGCGGCGGACCAAGACCGAATATTGTGGACGAAAAAACCAGCTGGAGCCACACCCTTCTTTTAGCCGAGCAGTCCAAATTCGGAAGCGGCGCAGCCAGCTACCGTTCTCTTACGAAGAAATGTTATGTAGATTCTATTTTCCACGGCATGTACCGTCGGGAAGTTTACGATAAAGCCGGTCTGTATAATGAACGGCTGAAATATACGGAAGACAACGACATGAGCTGCAGGATCCGGGAAGCGGGCTTCAAGCTTTGCTTTGACCCGTCCATCCGTTCCTACGAGCACATCCGGCCGAGCTTCAAACAGATGCTGAAACAGAAATTCCGCAACGGGCTGTGGATTGGAAAAACACTGAAAATCAACCCGAAGTGCTTTTCCATCTTCCACTTTGTGCCGGCCGTTTTTGTGGCCGCCATTATCGTCACCTCAATTATTTCCGCCTGCGGTTTTCCGTGGCTCAGCGTCGCTTTATGGGGACTATACTTCCTCTGCGCAATTTTGTTTACGATCAAAGGTTCCTTGACGGATGGCTTTTCATGGACCAACCTGGCATTGCCGGGACTGTTCTTGGCCATGCACCTGTTTTACGGAGCGGGAACGATTATAGGAGTATTTTCAAAAGTATGAAACAGTTAACCATCGCAATACCTTCTTACAATTCCGAGAATTTTCTGGCGAAGGCTTTAGATTCCATGTGCGGCTTTGACGACCGTCTGGAAGTCATCGTTATTAACGACGGCTCTACGGACAGCACCTCCAAAATCGCTCATGAGTATGCGGAGAAATTCCCGGACATTGTGAAAGTTGTAGATAAAGAAAACGGAGGCCATGGCTCCGGCATCAACCGAGGCCTGGAGGAAGCCAGCGGCCGATATTATAAAGTCGTGGATTCCGACGACTGGATCACCACGGAAAATCTGGTTCCGATTCTGGATAAAATGGAGGGGCTGGAGGACGTTGACGCCATTATCATGGGCTTCAAAACCGTCAACATTTCCAACGATGTGGTGCTGTCCTACAACCCACATTGCACCTGCGAGAACCGGGTCATCGACATGATTAAACTGGAGGAGCATTACGACGACGTCAGCGACTGTCTGGATTTCCACTCCATGTGCTTCAGCACCCAGTTTTTAAGAGAAATCAATTTCAAAGTCTCCGAGCATGTCTTCTACGAGGACCAGGAGTTTGCCGTACTGCCTTTCGTACATTCCGATTGGATGGTTATTTTTCCGGAGACCTTTTACGAGTACCGCATCGGCGATATGAACCAGAGCACCAACTTCGAAAACCAGGCCAAAAAGGCTGGCCAGCATGAGCAGGTTGTGAAGAAGATGCTGGAATATTATTCCGCTCATCGACCAATGGGCATCGCCAGGGAAACCTTCCTTCAGCGCCGCCTGGCTACGGCCGTTTCCAGTAACTACGCCATCTGGCTGGTAAAAAATCCGAATAAGGAAGAAGGCAGAGAAAAGGCAGCAGCCTTCCATGCTTACATGCAGGAGACGCAGCCGGAAATCGCCAAGCTGACAGAGCGAAAATACAATCTGTTTTTGAGAGCATCGAAATTCAAGAAAGCCGCAACCTATTACGGCAAATTATATAACTCAAAAACCTACGCAAAATTCAAAGAAAAGTGGACGAAATAAGTGAAGCGCCGGAAGCTTTTTCCGGAAGCGCCCTTACACAATATGAAATTAAAGCATTGGATCCGAATCATAATATTTGCTTTAGTGGCAGGTGCCATTATTTTGGCAGCGGCCATTTTTCTTTCTGTGCCGGAAGCCCGGGACGTGACCGGCATGTACGGCTTCTATAAAGAAAAAGAAAATTCCATGGACGTGATTCTGATCGGGCCGAGCACCATGTATACTGATTTTTATTCGCCCCTGGCCTATGAGGAGGCGGGCTTTACCAGCTACGCCGTAGCCACTGGCGGCTTAAGCGGAGAGATGTACCAGTACGCGGTGAAGGAAGCTCTGCAGACCCAGAGCCCGAGCCTGTTTGTGGTGGACCTAAGCGGATTTTGCGATATTGACCAAAGGGACAGCGCTGCCATGCGCCGCTTTGCCGACAGCATAAAGAAGGGCAGCAACCGGGACGCCTTTATCGCAGAGATGGTTCCCGAGGACGAGCAGGAAAGCTATAAAATTCCGTTCCTGAAATATCATAGTGGCTGGGTGAGAGCCCGTGGCTGCTTTAAGGCCTTGAAGGACAAGCTTGCCATGAACCGCAGGGGCTATTCCGTTACGAAGAATTTCTGCGCCTATGCAGACTTCGCGGAAGGCAAGCCGAAAAACGGAACTTACGAACTCAGCGAAGCAGGCATGGAAAGCCTGAAAGACTTCCTCGTCTTTTTAAAAGACAATCACATCGAAAACGTTCTTTTCATCCGCTGTCCGAACCGGAACATTGCGAAAAAAGGAGACTCTTTACTTCAGGCCGAAGAGATGATAAAAACCGCCGGCTTCGATTATTTAGATACGGTGGAAGCTTTGGCACCGAGCGTGTCCGCCGAAGAATCAGCGCCAGAAACGGCAGACGCCGCAGACGCGCCAGCGAAGCGCGAGGCACCAGAACTTCTGGATTTCAATAAGGACTTTTATGATGCGGACCATCTGAACATTTACGGTGCAGAGAAGTTTACCCGCTACTTTAGCCAGGAGCTGGTTTCGACCTACAAAATCAATACCGTTCATGATGACGACGTGAAGCAACAGTGGGACGCATGCGCGGACCATAACGGAAAAGTATTCGAAAAGACCAAACGTCTGACCGATGAACATTATCATGAAGGCCTTTATACCCAGTCGGATTTTTTAAATTAGAAGAAAACGGAAAGGGAAAACGGAAGTTATTCTTCGAAGGACGTTCACGCCGTACTTCCTTCCAATCGAAAAAAACAAAAAACTGCTTGCAAAGTTCAAATAAATTCGTTAGAATACGTTCAGAAAACAAAAAACTCTCGAAAAAAATGAACGAGAGATTTTTGTTGCTTATTTTTTCGAAAAAAAGACAACTTGTTGTTCAAAAACCTAGGAGAAAGAAAACATGTTAAACACCCTGACACGAAAACAATTTGACATTCTTGCCGTTCTGGCAGAGTCAGAAGCACCCCTGTCCCAGAGACAGATCGGAGAAAAATCCGAGTATTCTTTAGGAACTATCAACAAAGCCGTAAAAGAGCTGCAGGCTTTGAACCTCATGAAAGATGGACGCATCACAAATGAAGGTCGCGAAGCCTTAGAACCATATAAAGTACAGAAGGCTCTCTTCATCGCAGCAGGTTTCGGCAGCAGACTGGTTCCGGTTACTTTAAACACACCAAAGCCGTTAGTAAGAGTAAACGGTAAGCGCATCATTGATGGACTGATTGATGCATGTCTGGCAGCAGGCATCGACGATATCACCATCGTAAGAGGCTACTTAGGCGAACAGTTTGACCAGCTTCTTTACAAATATCCAATGATTAAATTTATTGAGAATCCGGTTTACAACGAAGCCAACAACATTTCCTCTGCCTTAGTTGCGAGATACAATCTCTGCAACTCCTACGTATTCGAGGCAGACCTGTTGATCAGTAACCCGTCCATCATTACTAAGTATCATTACACCTCAGACTTCCTGGGCATCAAGATGGATCGTTCCGATGACTGGTGCTTCGAAGTAAAAGACGGCATTATTACAGAGCAGAAAGTTGGCGGATTAAATTGCTACCAGATGGTCGGCATTTCCTACTGGAATCAGGAAGACGGCATGAAGCTGTCCAAGCATTTAGAGGAGGCCTACAACCTTCCAGGCGGAAAAGAGCTTTACTGGGAGCAGACCGCTTTAAAGATTTTCAAGAATCAATATAAGATCGGCATCCGCGAGTGCAAACAGGAAGACATCGTGGAAATCGACACCTTTAATGAACTGAAAGCTATCGACAAGAGCTACGACGTATAAATTATCTGGCGTTGCTTCGGCTTCGCCACAACGGATTGGCGCTGCTTCGGCTTCGCCACAACAAACTTTGACACCCATAACGATAAGAATTAAGAGAGGTCAATATGAACGAGAAAAAAGAACTGCAAAAATCATTAAACCCGGCACATGTATGGGCCATCGCCTTTGGTTGTATCATTGGATGGGGCTCCTTCATTAACCCAGGAAAGAAATTCCTTCCGAACTCCGGCGTATATGGAACCGCCATCGCCATGATTTTAGGCGCACTGGTTATGGTAATCATCGCCTTCAGTTATTCCTACATGGTACCGAAATTCCCGAAGGCCGGCGGTGAATTCACCTTCACCAAAGAGTGCTTCGGCAAGACACCGGCATATTTCTGTGGCTGGTTCCTGGTAGCAGCATATCTGACCAACGTTCCTATGAACTCCACAGCTATCGGCCTCATTGTTGACGGTCTGGACGGCAGCGCCGACATTCTGAAATGGGGCTTCCATTATCAGATCGCGGGCTTCGACGTATATCTGGGTGAAATCATTCTGGCTATGGCCATTCTGTTTTTCTTCGGATTATTAAATATCTGGGGCGTTAAGAAGGCCGGCGTTATGCAGACCATCTTAGCAGTGCTCCTGGCAGTTTGCGCATTTACCCTTTGCCTCGCCGGAATTTTCTCCGCAAAAGCAAAAGGCATCAACATGGATCCTGTATGGGGCTTCGATAAAGCGGCCGCCATTGCTTCCAACGCAACCACGGCCAACATCGGCGAGTTCGCCCACGTAGGCAGCAAGGGCATCCTTTCCGCCATCCTGGCAACCTTCGCCATTGCTCCTTGGGCATTCGTAGGATTTGACACCATCCCACAGGCAGCAGAAGAATTCAAATTCAGCTACAAGAAAGTTATGGGCATCATGGTAATCGCCATCGCTTTCGGTTGCTTCGTATACGTTTCCAACAACACCGTGGCAGCAGCTGCTTTAGAGTACTGGCCAGACAGAGTTATGGCTGGCGACTGGGTATTACTGATCGCAGCAGAAGAACTGCTCGGCGTTTTCGGTAAAGTCTTAATCGGCGTCGGCGTTTCCTGCGCAGTACTTTCCGGAATCATGGGCTTCTATCTGGCATCCAGCCGACTGATGTTCTCCATGAGCCGCGACGGCTACCTTCCAGCAGTATTCGGCAAAATCGATGAGAAACACGGCACACCAAAGAACGCAATGATCTTCTGTATCATCGTTTCTCTGTCCGGTCCTATTTTAGGAAGAGAGGCTCTGGGCTGGTTCGTAGACATGTCCTCCATCGGCGCATCCATCGGATATTTCTGCACCTGCGCAGCATGCATCATCACCCTGAAGAAATTCGGCGACGGCTCCGCACTCCTGAAAGTTATGGCCATCATCGGCGTAATTTTCTCCCTGGCTTTCGTTATTCTTCAGCTGGTTCCGATTCCAGGTCTTTCCGGCGTACACTTCGGCAAAGAATCCTACATCATGCTGATTATCTGGATCGTTCTGGGAATTATCTTCTTCATCACTCAGCGTAAGAAGATCATGGCAAAAGAATAAGAACCGCATAGCATTTCCGCCTGGGAAGTATGTGCGGTGGATAAAATAACATTTCAAACTATACAGTCGTGAAATTACTTTTTGGGGGAAGTAAATAAACGAGAGGGGGAGTATAGTTACAATACAGTGGCAGGACTTTGGTCCTGCCACTCTTGCGTAAGCGACGAGGAGAAAGTGGCCGTGCTTGCACGAGCCCCCTTCGATGACCGCAGTGCAGTCCCGAAGGGACCGGCATAAGTTCTCCCGACGACCGCAATGCAGCCCCGAAGGGAACGGCATAAGTTCTCCCGACGACCGCAGTGCAGTTCCAAAGGGAACGGCATAAGTTCTCCGAAAACTCCCTATGGATTTTTTTGTATACAAGGGTATAATAGGCTGTTGGAGTGTGATAAAAATGGAAGCAACCGCAAGTAA
>JAZUGA010000024.1:0-4559 GCA_045640945.1 Lachnospiraceae bacterium
CCAGAACGGTAAATGTCCTCTCCCCTTTTTGCTTTTACTGGTTTTTGAAGTTTTTTATTAATCACACGAACTGTATTTTCGTCAATGTCATTGAAAATCTGAAATTCCAAATTTCCCTCCATATATGTCTCATTTGATACACTTTTTATACAATATTTTGAAGGTAAAATCAAGAAGTCCTGATTTTACAGTTTATTATCTTATCAAAATGCTTGAAGTCATCTTTCCCTTCTACCATTCTGCGAAAATGCCAGGCTGTGTACGGCTTCGCCTTTTCTATTCTGCGAAAAAGTTAGGCTGTGTACGCCTTCGCCTTTTCCATTCTGTTAAAAAAAGAGTTGTATACGATTTTTTCTAATAAAAAACGTACACAACTCAACTTTTTCGCAAAGGGAATTTGATAATTCCGTACATAGACTAGCTTTTTCGCATTTTCGTTACTGAAGCGCGTTAATCAGCCCCTGGAGGCCTTCTTTTTTGTAAATTTCTTTATAATACTCAGTTTCTTCTCCAATCAGGTCATCAATAACTCTCATACTTAAGAGTTCTACCGGTGCCTTATCATCGGTCATAACATGGCCTGTGGAAACATAGTCTTCCAAGTTGTTATCCAGTTTCTTCATCAGTTTTTTCAGGTCGGAATTTTTCTCCACATTGAAGTTTCTGGTGAAAGTCTGGCGAAAGTCCGGATCATTTATGGCGAACAGTTCCTTGTTGGTTGCATACGGAACATCCACGGTGCAGACTTCGGAGAAAACAGCAGAAATGGTATCCGCCAGATACTGGTTCATGTTCCCCTCTTCCTTTCCACGCATGTTCATGTTAACAACCATAACGCCGCCTGGATTCAGATGATTTTTTACCAGTGTAAAAAATTCTACCGACGCCATCTGGAACGGAATGGTAATGTCCTGATAAGCATCCACCATAATGACATCGTATTTTTTATCAATTACATTCAGATATGCTCTTCCATCGTAGGTAACGACTGGAATGTCTTCCGAAAGATGAAAATATTCATACGCTAATTTCGTAATGTCCTCATCGATTTCCACGCCGGTAATATTCAATTTTGTATGGTCGCCAAAATAACGCTGACACTGGGTCGCATAAGTGCCCGTTCCCATGCCTAAAACCAGAATGTCCAGCTCTTCTTTCTCGTTAATACCGGCCATCAAAGGAGCCGCCATAGCGTAATCATAATACATGCCCGTTAAAGTGTCCGATTTCTCATAAACTGACTGAACACCGAATAAAACATTGGTGGACAAAATCATGTGCCGATCGTCTTCTTTTACCTGAAGGTAGTTGTATACGGACTCTCCTTCGTAGGTCAAATCACTCTCCCAAAAAGCGAAGCTGTCGGAATGGCCAAAAATACAAGCTAAAATAAAAATTACAGCGCCGACTACAACCTTCGCCGTTTTTACTTTGCTGCTTAAGAAATAGATAATTGCCAGGACCAGAAGGATTCCGGCAAAAATCAGAAATGTAATGGAAGTGCCGACCGCGGGAATGGTGACAAAGGTCGGAACAAAAGTACCGATAATGCTGCCAATGGTGTTGGATGCGTTTAATCTTCCGACAATTTTACCGCTGTCGTCTAAGTCATCTACCGTATATTTTACAAGGCAAGGCGTAACGGTTCCTAAAAGGAACAAAGGAAATACGAAAATAATCATACAGGTTGCAAAGGCAGCCCATACCAGAAACGCATTGCTGACCGTAAAGATCATAACAGCCGCGATGCCGATAACGATATATTTTCCAACAACCGGAATCAAGCCAATCCAAATAGAAGCAATAATAATGCGACCGTAAAGCCGGTCTGGATTTGGATTTTTGTCCGCGCTGCGTCCACCATAAAGATTACCCAAAGCCATGGCGATCATGATGGTTCCGATAATAATGGTCCATACAATCTGGGAAGAACTGAAGTACGGTGCCAACAGCCTGCTGGCGCCTAATTCTACCGCCATCAAAGACATACCGGAGAAGAACTCCGTCAGATATAAAAATATCTTATTCTTTAATATTTTCCGTTTTTCTATCTTTTTCGGCTCCATATAGAAGACCTTGCCTTTCACTTAATTGTTACACAAAAGCTGATGCTACCGTCAAAAATCATCCGTAGGCATCAGCTTTGTAAGTAATTTATCGTTCAATTCCGAAATATTCCTTCAGTACTTCCAGAACATCCTCTTCATCGATTTCTTTCACAGTTTTTCCTGCATTGTTAACTTCTGTAAATTTATTTCCCATAAGAGAAACATAGCCTTCCTCCGTACGCTTATTTACCATGCGCATCTTGCGGAATCCGGAATCCGGAGCATTGGCACAATGATCACAATGGAATGTAAAGTCAAAATTCAGGAATGGTGATTCAGAGAAAATAACGACCGGCTGACGCTCAGCTTCATTGGTTCCATCCTCTCCATAGCCTACACCTTTTCCTCTGCAGAGCAGATGCCATCCAGAGAATACTTCCTCACACCAGTAAGTTTCGTTTTTATAGGTCTGCTTCTCTTCACTCAGCTCTACCGCAAAAGGAGCCATCGGTCCGCCAAAACCTACATCGCAGAAATATCTTTTTCCATCCAGGAAAACGAGAACGCCTCTATGCATAACTGGTGACAGTTCTTCCCTGCGGGACTCAACTCTGCACATAACTGAATATGCATCAAAGCCTAAATCGCGAAGAAGGCAGACAAACAATCCGTTCATTTCAAAACAGAAACCGCCTCTTTTTCTGTTAACGATTTTGTCAAAAAGAACTTCGGTATCCAAAGATACCTGCTCATCAAACATAGCGGTGCTTAAATCTTCAAATGGGATATTGCACTGATGATGCCAAACCAGAGAATTCAGGCAGTCTACGTCAAGTTTTACTGGCTCATCAAAACCGATTCTCTCCAGATATTTTGCTGTATCCGGAAGATGGTCATAGGTAAATTCGAACATGTTTTTTCTCCTTAAAAAATGGTAGGGTTATCATACCATATAATTCTGATTTTTATAATTTCATTCCAAAGAAAATCTCATAAATTGACTGGTCATCCAGCCTTGTGAGGTCGCAGTAACAATCTAGAAGTTTCTTCCTGATATTCTTTATACTGCGGTCTTCGGGAAAGCTGCCTATTTTCCATCAATGGAATCGAAACAAAATTGAATAATATTGCAACTAAGACAAATCCGATTCCGTAGTACCAGTGATTCAGAGAAAATGGAAGCATGGTTAAATAAACTCCAAGCCAAAAGGATATTTCACCCAGATAATTTGGATGTCTGGAAAAATTCCAAAGACCCAGATTACATACTTCTCCTTTTTTCTCACCGCTTAAAAAGTCATGCATCTGACGGTCTGCAAAGAATTCCATGGAAATTCCAAACAGCATCACCAACATTCCCGGAATTGCCCTCCAATCCAGAGAAAGCTTTGCCAATTCAAACAGCGGAAGCATCCCTGCAAAAACAACGATAGTCGGGACGAAATGAATTCCAAAGAAATTAACAATCGGCCAGAAAACTGCCGGCGTCTCTTCCCGGTATTTTCTATATCTCCAGTCTTCATAAGAAAAATCTGTAAATACGGTAACCCAGTTCCAAGTCAGCCGGACTGCCCAAAGGAGAAAAACAATCAGGAAAAGCATCTGCATAAAGCTCCAAGCTTTTTTCTCTATAAACAGCCACAAAATCATTACCCCTGGTGCAACCGACCAATAGGCATCATAAACACTGGAGTTTTGGAAAATAACGGAAAAAATAAAAGTTACAATCGTTGCGATAATATCAAAAATTAAAAAACGTAAAATAATATTTTTCAAGCGGAAGCACATCAGAAAGCCAACAATAAAGGCCAGCAGATATACTCCGGTAATTTTCAATAAATCCTGTGTTTTTTTCATAATGTCCTTCTTTCTGTTCTCCTCTGTCAATTGATTTGATTATACTACAACTGGAACATAGAAAAAACTTAAAATAAATGGCCCCGATAAAAACAACTCTATGCGAAGTCTTCTAAAAAGTGTTATAGTATATCTGTAGTAAAAAATATATGTACGGTGCCTGTTTGGACTGCCTGCAGGTTCACCGCAGAGAGGAGAAAATATGAACATCCCTGAAGAATTTTTAACAAACCAGGTTTTCGATTCACGTGCAATCGGCTTTAACCGTCAGCTTATTTCCCCACAGTTAATTAAGGGCGGCGAAATCAACGGTTCCAACATCGGCTACAAGGTATTCCCAGACGGAAAAGTATGGGTTAGCTTAGATGGCCCTACAGCAAAAGAAGTAAAAGCTGGATATCCAAATAACTTAGTTGATCTGGAAAAAGATGAAGAAACCGGCATTTGGACCGGCACCATCCAGTATGATGCTCCTGGCCTGAAACAGCTGATTTTCTATGTGGACGGAGTACGTATCATCAACCCATTAGCACCAATCGGCTACGGCTGGGGTGTTGGCATTAACTATATTGAAGTTCCAGATCCAGAGCAGGATTATCTTTTAATCAAGAACGTTCCTCATGGCACAGTTTCCCAGGAATATTTCTATTCTGA
>JAZUGA010000025.1:0-10451 GCA_045640945.1 Lachnospiraceae bacterium
TTCTCTATGACGATTTTAACGCCCTCATGGCGCCGGAACCGGACGAGAACCTGGAGGGCAAGAGCACGCTGATTCTCCTCAGCGAAGCAGCTATGGACCTGATCGAGCCTTTCGTCATCAGCCAAAAACAGCTGAAAGAAATGGCCCGGGCTGAGAAAACCTACGAAGACTACGCAGAAAAAGTCTTCCCTCAGTTCAACATCAAGGCCGAAAAGAAATATACCATGACCGCCAACGACATCAAGTCAGCGCTGGTCCGTATCAATAAAAACAAACGCCCGCTGCCGTTGTTCAAGCAGTGGCTGTGGGTGATTCTGAACGTCTTTTACGAGGACCTGAACATTGCCACCAAGTACGATGGCAACCTGTTCACGGACTTCCCGAAAGATGAAAAAGAAATTTTCTCCACCGCCTTCGGTATTACCGAAAAGCTGTACTGGCGCCTGGAAGAGCGCTTCGGCAGACGGGAGGAGGACGAACAGTACCTGGTTCAGTTCGAAGACGAGCCGGTTTGGGATTTGCCGAACGACGAGAAGCAGGAGCTGGAAGAAAGCGCATATTTCGCAGTATGCAACGACATTATCGAGCGCATCGATTCTTATAATTTCTGCAAGGGCAAGCCACAGGGCGCATGGATCTACAGTCCGAGCCAGATGCGGCATGTGATTGCAGCCTATGAAAAAGACGAGGACCTGAAGCGGGAAACGCCGGAGTCCCGGGCCCTGTTCAAAGACTTCGTGAAGAAGCTTTACCACCTGGGCGACGTTCAGGCCATCCGAATTCTGGCCTGGAGCCATTACGAAGGAAATATATGTTACCGCCAGAACTGGAACAAATCCAAAAAGTATCTGCTGGAGCTGTTTGAAAAAACGGGCGAGCCGGCGGCTGCCAACAGTCTGGGCTACATTTATTATTACGGAAGATGCAACGACGGCGTGCCACAGTACGAAGAAGCCTTCAAGTACTTCTCCTACGCAGCGCTGGACGGAATTGACGAGAGCATTTTCATGGTGGCCGACATGCTGATCTATGGCCAGGGCGTCCGCAAGAACGTGGACATGGGCATGGAGATGCTGGTCAACGGATACCGCCAGACCACCGAGGACATGTGTCGCAGCATCTTCGAAAGCCGTTTTGCAGAGTACGCCATGAGGATGGGCGATGCCTGTAGAAACGGTCTGATCTATGGCCTTGGAAACAGAGATGCATACCGGTTCTACCTGGAATCGAAGTTTGCACTGGGCAAGAGAAGACCGTTCAAATATTTCGGCGACGACGCGATTTTGCAGGAAGTGGACCGCAAGCTGGAGACGATGAGGAAGGAGCTGAACATCGATTACGACCGATGCGAGCTGAAAGCGGATTATCCGATTTTCATCAACCAGATGTACGAGGACCGTTTCCCGGTAAAGGTTTCCATTACCAAAAAGCGCGGCAGCAAGGACTATGTTCTGAAGCTGAGCCGATTCCGGTTTGCGGATGTGTTCAGCACCTTTAAAGTTTTCGGCGAGCTGCCGGATGGACTTCGGGACAAGGACGACGAAGCGAGCAAAATCTTAGTCACCTATCCGGAGCTGTCCTACAGCAGCGTGGTGTCGGAAATTGAGTTCCGCCTGGAAAATGGGGAAGTGCTGAAAATGCCGGAGACGCCGAACAATTCGTTCTTAAGCGATGGATTTAGAAAAAATGAGACCACAGGCGCATTGGAGTTTTACACAAATGGGGAACTGACAGCAGCCATTGAAGCCGACTGGTATGTGATAAAAGTGAAGAAATAGTCTGGGCCGCGGAAGCGAAGTGGCGGGAAGCGAAAGCTTCTGGGAACGCGAACTTTGCAGGGCAGGCAAAAGTTTGCGTAGCGAGCGTGCGCGGCGGCAGATAAGAAGGAGATAAAATATGTATACAGAAAATTTGCTGGATTTAATTGGAAATACCCCGATCATTAGTTTAAAAGCAACCACAGGATTAAACATTTTTGCCAAGGCAGAATTCCTGAATCCTGGCGGAAGTATAAAGGACAGAGTAGCGCTGAACATGATCAAGCGTGCGGAAGAGAAAGGTCTCTTGAAGCCGGGCATGACCATCGTTGAGCCTACCAGCGGCAACACCGGCATCGGCCTCGCTCTTTGCGGCGTGCGCATGGGATACAAAGTTATCATCGTTATGCCGGAGAACATGAGCGAAGAAAGAAAGAAAATCATCAAAGCCTTAGGCGCAGAACTGGTTCTGACGGATCCGGAACTTTCCCTTCCGGGAACCGTTGCGAAGTCTGAAGAAATCGCTTCCCAGGGACCGGACTTCTTCATGCCACAGCAGTTCGAGAATCCGGACAATCCGGAAATCCATTACCTGACCACCGGTCCGGAAATCTGGCAGCAGCTAGATGGCAAGGTTGACATGTTCGTATCCGGCCTCGGCAGCGGCGGCACTCTTCAGGGCATCGGCCAGTATCTGAAGGAGCAGAACCCGAACCTGAAGGTTGTAGCAGTTGAGCCAAAGGGCGTTTCCGCGCTCTTAGGACATGAGCCGGGCCTTCACAAAATCCAGGGCATCGGCGACGGCTTCGTACCTGCAGTTCTGGACACCAACCTGATCGATGAAGTTGTGGAAGTTACGGACGAAGACGCATACGACACCACCCGTGAGCTGGCAAGAGTTCAGGGGCTGCTTTGCGGAACTTCATCCGGCGCCAATGTATGGGCTGCAAAATTAATGGCTGAGAAATACGGCAAGGACATCGCAATCGCAACCGTTCTTCCAGACCGTATGGAAAGATACTTCAGCCAGGGCTTACTGTAAGATTCGCGCCCGCAGACAAGCGGTGGCGCAAACTTTCGCGCCCGCAAACGAGCGGCGGCGCAAACAATGTAGACTCCGGGCGCGCCCGGAAATCATAGGAGGCACTTATGAGTAAAGTTATTTCTACAGAAATGGAACGTCTTCTGGCGACCGGCTCCACTCTGCGAGCTATGTTCGAGGAAGGCAAAAAAATGCGCAAACAGTTCGGCGCAGAAAACGTTTTCGATTTCAGCTTAGGCAATCCGAGCGTTCCTGCACCACCGGAATTCAGCGAAGCCATGAAGCAGGTCATCGATGAGACCGACTCCATGACCCTCCACGGCTACATGAGCAACTCCGGCTACGAAGTTTCCCGCGAAGCCATCGCGTTCAACCTGAACGAGCGCTTCGGCACCAACTTCCGCATGGAGAACGTGACCATGACCGTCGGCGCAGCAAACGCGCTGGTTGTAGCCATGAAAATTCTGGTAAACCCGGGCGACGAAGTTATCGTGTTCGCACCGTTCTTCCTGGAGTACCGCAACTACATCGCGGACTTCGGCGCGATTACCAAAGTTGTACCTCCGAACCCTCCGACATTTATGCCGGACATGGCGGCTTTCGAGGCAGCCATCAGCGAAAAGACCCGCGCAGTCATCATCAACAACCCGAACAATCCGACCGGCGCTGTTTACGATGAGGAGACCATCAAGGCTCTGGCAGCCGTTATGGAGCGCGCGGAAGAAAAATATGGCCGTCCGATCTTCCTGATTTCCGACGAGCCATACCGCGAGATCGTATACGACGGAGTGGAGGTTCCATTCCTGACCAAATATTATAAGAACACGCTGGTTTGCTATTCCTACAGCAAATCCTTAAGCATCCCAGGCGAGCGCGTGGGCTACCTGCTGATTCCGGATGAGGCCGAAGAAAGCGACCGCATCATCGCAGCTTCCGCCATCGGCGTACGTGTACTCGGCTGCGTAAACGCTCCGTCCCTGCAGCAGCTGGCCATCATCAAAGTGCTGAACGTGCTGAGCGACGTTGACGCCTACGCGAAGAACCGCCAGGCGCTGATGGATGCCATGGTTGCCGCCGGCTTCGAATATGTGGTTCCGAAGGGCACCTTCTACATGTTCGTGAAGACCCCGATTGAGGATGACAAAGAGTTCGTGGCTCGCGCGAAAGACGAATTCCATGTGCTTTGCTCCTCCGGCGCAGCGTTCGACTGCCCAGGCTGGGTACGCTTCGCCTTCTGCGTAGACTATGACATGATCGTCCGCGCGACTCCGCACATCATCGCCGTCGGCCATGCATATGGATTGAATTAAGAAGCATCGTGCGCGTTGTGCGCTGCGAGCTGCCACATGGCCCGCGTAAACATGCGCTGCGAAAGAATTTATGCACGGCGTGACATGAACATAAATCCGTAAAAAAAACAAAACCAAGCAAATAAAGCAAAACAAAGCAAATTAAAGCCCCGAGGCAGTCAGCCCCGGGGCTTTTTGTATAACGAAAAACATGTGATAGGCGTGGGCTTTTATATCGGCGCCAATGAAAGCACATCTTTTTTGTGAAAAAAGGCTTTGTACGCCGTTGAATGAACCGACTTTTTGCGAAAAAGGCGAAAACCTATCGACAGTCATACATATTTGCCCAGAAACGTGCACCAAAGAACTTTTTTGGGCAGCTTTTTGCCTTCAAAAATAGAAAAACATCAAAATCTGCACAGAAAAAGGCATTTTTTAAAATCTGTGGGGTAAAACAATCTGAAGAAATACCCCATGAAAGTAAAAATAAGCCAATATTTGGGCAAAATTCATGATTTTGCGCAAGGAAATGAGGGAAATATACCCCATGGATTTGAAAAAGCAGGTTATTCTGGGCAAAAACACTCCGCATCCCCTGCACGAATGGGCAAAAACACTCCGCATACCCTGCATGAATGGGCAAAAACACTCAGCATACCCTGCACGAATGGGCAAAAACAATATGTAACTCCGCAGCGCCACCCACTAAAGCAGATAAAACTGAATCTTTTCATCAATCTCCTGGATGTTCAGCGGGTGGTCGGTGGTTTCGGAAGTGATAATCAAATTAATGCCCTCGACAATATTCGCGTGCAGAAGAATCCGCTCGCAGTAAAGCGTTTTTTCAATATAAGACGAGTTGTCCATCATGCCGCGATGGTCCCAATACCACATCTTCCCCGTACCAACATTAATACAAATGAAGTCCATGTTGATCCTCGCACCATTAAAATCAAGCACCACGTCGTAGCGATAAGGGACGTCAAAATGCTCCAGACGAGAAATAATATCCGCCTCCGATTTACTTCGGGCACTCAATCCAGGAATAACCGTAGTGTGCTTCAAATTTTCCGGATGATCCATATTGCGGGTATACTCCGCCATCTTCCATTCCGCCAGTCTCTCTTCGTTGGACTTTGGCTTTGCCAATAGCGATTGCATCCATGGATACTTTTGCAAAAAGGCGTCATAAGTTGGCGAGCCGCTGAAGGCGTCGATGACCATGTCAAGGGCATTAATCTGATTATCCAAGTCATGTATTTTTTCTTTCACGAACATGTAATGGGCAATTCGTGACGCTTCCGGTTTCAGGGAATTATTGACGTATACATCCTTGACAACGCCAGAATCGTCCCGAATGTAAATTTGGTAATGGTCTGCGGAACGTTTTCGTCCAACAAGATGGGCATGGGGAGCTTCCGCCAAAGAAGCGCTCAGGCGGGCGCGCTCGGCCATAAGGCTGTTGCGCAGATAGTTAAGATTTTCGATGTTGAGCATAGGTATCCTTTCGTGAAAATGTAAAAATGGCAGGGATGCAATGCAGGAGTTTTGGGGAACGAAGCGGCAGACGCAGCTCATGAGAAAGCTTCGAAAAGCGAGATGCTGCCATTGTACTTTCTGCACAATGTAGACACAAGACGTATACGCACCGAAAAAAATATTTAATAAAACTGTAAAAAATCACGCACGCACGCGTATTTTTGGTATACTTATTCCATGAACAAACTACTGGTAATTACGGGGACAAATGCATCGGGCAAAAGCGGGCTGGGCATCGAGCTGGCGAAAAAATACGGCGCGGAAATCGTGTCCGCCGACTCGCGTCAAGTCTACGAAGGCCTGGACCTTGGCTCCGGCAAAGTAACAAAAGACGAAATGCAGGGCGTGCGCCATCACCTGCTAGACGTGGCGCGGCCCAACGACTTCTTCTCCCTGGTGGACTTCCAGGAGCAGGCCTACGCCGCCATCGACGACATACTGGCGCGCGGGCAAAAAGCCTTCCTGGTGGGAGGCACCGGACTGTACATCAACGCCGTTGTGGACGGCTACCAGATCAAGAGGGAGACGCCGGACATGGAGCTGCGGGCGGAACTGACGAAGAAAACCAATGCGGAGCTCATCGAAATCATCCGCGCCCACCATCCGCAGGCCCTGGAAAAGCTGGACCTTAACAACACCCAGCGTCTGGAGCGGGCGGCCGAGCGGGCCCTTTCCGGCGACACCGCCGAGCGCATCAACCTTCCGCGCTACGACACCTGCGTCATCGGAGTGACATGGCCGCGAGCAGAGCTTTACGAGCGCATCCGCATCCGCCTGGACAAGCGCCTGGACGAAGGCATGATCGACGAAGTGCGGAACTTAAGAGAGCAAGGCGCCACCGACGAATTTCTGTACGGTCTGGGGCTGGAATACCGCTACATTCTGATGTACCTGCGGGGCGAGTTCGACAGCTTCGACGCCTTCTACAACAAGCTGTTCATGGAAATCCGTCACCTGGCGAAAGAGCAGATGACATGGTTCCGGAAGCGGAAGGACATTAACTGGATCGATATGACGAAAGATCCGGAGGCAGACGCGTCGCGCCTCATCGAAGAATTCTACGGCGCGTAGCGCGAGCATGACGCCGCCGCGCGCAACACCGAACCCGCGCGCAACGCAAGAAACACACATATTTTCTTGACGCAAACCCCTTCCATACCGCATAATTATTACAGTTACTTGTAAACAAAACTCAAAATAGATAATAAGGAGAAAACACATGGATATAAACGCAATTCTTAAAAAGTTGCTTTCAAACGAGAGCGTCACTGGCGTAGCAAAAAAAGTCGGCGTCGACGTTGATGACGTTAAAAAAGTATTCGCGTCCGCACTTCCAATGCTCTTAGGCGGCGCAAACAATCAGTCCAAAAACAAAGAAACCGCGCAGAGCTTCGCAGACGCACTGTCCGAGCACGCAAAGAAAGACACCAAGGACATCACCTCCTTCCTGAAAGACATTGATATCCAGGACGGCGCGAAAATCATTGGCCATCTCTTCGGCGGCAACCCATTAAAACAGGCAGAAAGCATCTCAAAGAAATCCGGCGTAACCAAAGCAAACACCGGCAACATCCTTTCCATGATGGGACCTCTGTTCATGAGCCTCTTAGGCCAGGAAGCACAGACCCAGCAGACCACAGCTGCACACACCGGCAGCCTCATGGACTCCCTCTTCGGCAGCATGATGGGCGGCAACGTAACCCAGCAGCAGAGCAACGACATGGGCAACCTGTTCAGCGCAATGCTGGGCGGCAACAACTACCAGCAGCAGGTATCCCAGGTAAACCCATTTGAGGCACTGTTCGGCGGCAGCGCATATCAGCAGCAGACCCAGCAGGCAAACCCATTCGAGGCACTGTTCGGCGGCAACAGCTACCAGCAGCAGACCACCATGGTTAACCCATTCGAGATGCTCTTCGGCGCAAACAGCAATCCATGGGCACAGCAGCAGCAGACCCAGGTAAACCCTCTCGAAGCACTCCTTGGCGGCGCAGCACAGCAGCAGCAACAGCAGCAGAGCCCATTCGAAGCATTACTGGGCAACGCAGTAAATCAGTCGAATAACACAGCGAACGGTGACAACGTAACCGGACTGTTTAACCAGGGCAACCAGAACCAGAGCGGCATGGGCGGACTGGACATCTTAAGCCAGCTCTTCGGCGGAAGATAAATTCGATAGGCAGAGAAAAATAACAAGCGGGGCGTGTAAGTGCGTCCCGTTTTAATTTGGTCATTTTTGGATTTAATTTGGTCATTTTGCCCTAAAATGACCAAATTGGCAACGAAAAAACTAAAACAAAACAGACGAAAAAGCCAAAACAAAACAGACGAAAAAACCAAAATAAAACTTGCGAAAAACATAAAACGATGGCATAATTCCGTTAAAGGAGTATATCATCATGGAATATATAACTAGAATAATAGACCAGGAAATCAATAAGCGAACCGAAGCGTTTAATGCAGTAAACATTGTTGGACCGAAAGGATGTGGAAAAACAAGAACCGCAAAAGAACGCTGCAAAACGATTATTGAATTTCAGGATGAAGATAGAAGATCCGGATATATTGCTGTTGCAAAAACAGCGCCGGGTCTTTTGCTTAAAAATGAAAAACCGATATTGTTTGATGAATGGCAGGACGCCCCGGAGGTGTGGGGCGCGGTGAGAAAAAACTGCGATGATAATCCAGAAGCTGTGGGTGAATACTATTTAACTGGATCCACCAGCAAGGATGCAGAGACGCCCCATACAGGGACTGGAAGAATTACGGAAATACGAATGTATCCAATGACGCTCTGGGAAACAGGAGAATCTAATGGTTCCATATCATTGACAGAATTATTCGACAATCCGGAATATGAAATTGACGGAAGGATGACGAGCTTAAAATTAGAGGACTTGTTTTTTGCTGCTTGCAGAGGAGGCTGGCCGAGATGTCTGGCTCTCAAAAATCCAAAAGCACAGCTGGAAATCGCGAAAGATTATTATCGGCAGATTTATCAGAAAGATGTCAGCGCGCTGGATGGGACAAAAAGAAATCCGGAATGGACCAGACAGCTGCTTTGGTCTTATGCCAGAAATATGGCAACAACAGCAAAAAAGACCGGAATATATGCAGATGTGAAAGCAAACAGCGAAGTATCCGAAATGACATTGTCTTCCTATATCGAAGTATTGGAAAAACTATTTGTAATAAAAGACATTGATGCATGGACTCCGTTAATCCGGTCGAAAACAGCGATTCGCTCTGCGAAAAAACACATTTTTGTGGATCCGTCTATCGGCTTAGCGGCGTTAGGCATATCTCCGGACTACTTTAATAACGATTTAGATCTGTTTGGTCATGTTTTTGAGAATATGGTTCTCAGAGATTTATTGGCGTATGCCGAAGCCCACGACGCGAAGGTGCTTCATTATACGGATGATGCCGGAGTAGAGGCAGACGCAGTATATCAGTTGGCCGATGGACGGTATGCTTTGATAGAAATAAAAACCGGAATGAATGCAATTCCTCAGGCGGAGGAAAACTTGCTGAAATTTCAAGAATTGATTCGCAAGTACAATGAGAAAGCGCTGAAAGATAAGAAGCATCCAAAAGCTGTATATAGAGAGCCGAGCCTGCTCGTTGTCATCTGCGCAAACGCCCAGATGGCATATACAACAGACAAAGGCGTGAAAATAATTCCGGTTGGATGTCTGAAGGATTAACCAAAACATACATTCGTTTACGAGTCCCTCCTTTTGACAGACGGAAAACGTAAGATGCTGTTAAAAATGGGACGAGTAGGAAATTTATGAAAAAAAACATTTTCTTTCTAACCGCATTATGCTTAGCGATTACGCTTACGGCCGTGGGAATCTGCGGCTGCGGCAGCATGGAAAAAAACGCAGAGGCTGTAACCGCTTCCGATAAATATGCCTTGGATCCGAAGGAAGGAGAAACTGCAACCGCCGCGCAGCTGGAAGCTTGGACAAAAATAAACGATGTGACCAAAACCGTGGAGAAAGACGGAGCGGAGCATACCCTTTCCTATTACAAATATACAAGGCTCCTTACCCAATTCGTTTTTTACGTGGACGAAGAAACGAAGGAAATAAGCGACGTGCAGTCCGTTTCCCTGAAGAGACTGCCCGAGTCCGAACGCCTCGACCCGAGCAAGAACTACGGAGAAATCAATTACGAAAAGAACAAAGACAACTATACCAACTGGATCACCAAGCCTGAAGCCGGCGCTAAGAACGACAATAAGAAGGACAGCTCCGGACACATAAATAATAACCAAAGCAAAGACTACAACCTGAGCGAAGACTTCAACGATTGGCCCGAAGACGACTTCGCCGATGAAATCGAAGCCGAAGAATATTGGGAAGACTATTACGACTACGAAGAAAACGACTGGGATTGGGACGAGTAGGAGGAAACATGAGCGACATTCAACCGGGAAAATACCGTCACTTTAAAGGAAACGAATACGAAGTATTGTACATTGCCAAGCACTCCGAGACCTTGGAGGACATGGTCGTGTACCGCGCCCTTTACGGCGAAGGCGGCGTATGGGTGCGCCCAGCATCCATGTGGAACGAAACCGTGGAGAGAGACGGAAAAACATTTAAGAGGTTTGAGAGGGTAGAAGAATAAATGCCAACAACAATAAAACCGATAGTTCGAAAATTGGATGATAATAGCAATGCATTGCAACAATTCCAGGACGAATTATGGGAAAACGAGACAACTAAAGAGCGAGACATTTTACTTCAATTTCCTACCGTATACATTCATAATTGGAAAGATACAGAGGATTATGAAGTTTATATTGGTGAATCA
>JAZUGA010000026.1:0-2153 GCA_045640945.1 Lachnospiraceae bacterium
TGACGTAACCTGGGATTGGGACATCACGCCCGTAGACAAATATGTCAGCCAGCCTCCATCGTTTAGAGCTCGATTCAGCAAGTTGGGACATCGCTCCCGTTTCACGATTGAATATGTGCGTACCTTGGAAAGAGCTGGATAGCCGCATATCAAAATGAAAGAAGGGATGTAAATGCTTGCTGTTGGAATCGATGTTTCAAAATCAAAAAGTGCTGCAGCAATCCTGAATCAGGATGGATCAGTACACACAAAACCGTTTGTATTCCATCATGATCAGCCGGAAATGAATGCTCTCATCAAGTACATCAAAGAGCAGAACCAGCCGGTTACTATCTTAATGGAGAACACAGGCCACTACCATTATCCCGTACTGAAGGCTTTTGAAGAAGCAGAATTGCCAGTCTGTCTCATCAACGCCTATCAGATGAAAAAGTACGGAGATATGGAACTTCGAAAGGCGAAGACAGATAAGAAAGATGCTCTACGAATTGCTCGTTATGCCTTGGAAAAAGGCTATACTCTGGTTCCACACACTTCTATGGACCAAAAATATGAGGATCTTCGTTTTCTTGCTCGTCAGTATGACCAGCGAATGGGAACACTTACAACGAACAAGGTATTCCTCATTAACCTGCTTGACGAAACCATGCCTGGAATCACAAAACTCCTCTCTTTAACGACCAGAGATCCGGAAACAAGCCTTACTATGCTGTTTATTAAGCGTTTTAAGTCGTATGACCGCATCAAAAAGATGGGAAAGACGCGATTCCTGGATAGCTATGACAAGCTTGCCAGAAAATCCCGCAATCGCCGTGCATACGGCTATGGACTTGCCATCTATGAGCTGGCTGTAAACAGCATCACTACCCGAGGCGAAAACGAATACACCTTAGCTGCACAAGACCAGTGCGTAGATCTGGTTGCTGAATCGCAGAAGGCTGCAGATGCCATTATCCAGCAAATGCAGACGCTTGCAGAAACTCTTCCGGAATACGCTGTTTTGCGTTCCATGGCCGGTGTTGGTGAACGTCTTGGTCCACTCATTCTCGCTGAGATTGGAGACATCCGTCGTTTTCACAGTGGAAAAGCACTCAATGCTTATGCCGGTAATGATGCGCCTCCATATCAGTCCGGAACGTTTGAGAGCCACAATCGCCACATATCAAAACGTGGGAATGCGGCTCTCAGAAAGTATTGCTTTGAGGTCATGCAGGCGCTCAAACTGACACGATCTCAAGATGATCCTGTTCTTCAGTTCGTTCTCAAGAAAGAACAGGAAGGGAAACCGTACAACGTCGCCAAGATGGCAGGCGTCAACAAGTTCCTCAGGATTTACTATGCAAGAGCGATGGAAGCGCTCTCACAACAGTAATCCACAACCCCATTATACAGAACTTTTTCAAATCCACAATTGCTGTGGGTTCGGTTTTTGCGCTCTTTTTTGGGCCTTGAAAGCTGCAACTATTTTATTTTCTGCTTGACAATTACATTAGCAAGATTTGTTTAATTCCGAAAGATTTCCTTTAACTATTTCTTGAAAAAAATCTTCCAATACCATTTCCTATAAAACCAATAACAGCATAAAAAACTATATATATCCAAGCCGATGAATTATAGAAAATAAAGATAGTAGGTGAAAATAACACAATTACTATAATAGGAAGTATAAAATCGAACCCTTGTCTCACCCCATACAAAACAGCACAAGCAAATGTTAATAACGGCATTATACCCAACATCGTTATCATTGCAAAACCTGTATTTTTAACTATCAATGGTAACAAGTAAAAATTCATTGCCAATACAATTACATATGGAATTACAGAAAGAAGTTTCTTCTTCATTTATGACACCTCCTAATCTCTGAAAATTCGAATTTGTCTACGCCCATAACGAGCATCGGATTATGCCGCACAAAATCCACGTTCCGAAAAAACATCCTTATCGGGCTGTCGCTAAAAGCTCTTCCTCTTTTATTGCTTTCGTCAGTGTTCTGCGAGTCAAACTGAACTGTCCTGGTGACTCTTCTTTATTCACTCTTTGTCAGTTGCTGATACATCTTCATGAGCTGAGCGACGCAGGAGCTTTCTGTGGTATCTTTCACGGACATGCCGTAAGCTTCCATAACTGCTCTGTCGTTCTGCTGGTGCGCT
>JAZUGA010000027.1:0-26928 GCA_045640945.1 Lachnospiraceae bacterium
CCTATTATGGCTTTAGGCGGAATTGGTGTTATTTCTGTATTAAGCAATGTAGCTCCTCAGAAAACTCATGATATTGCAGCTGCTTTCCTGAACGGAAACATGGCAGAAGGTGCAAAACTCCAGTTAGAAGCTATCGAACTGATCGAAGCTTTATTCTGCGAAGTAAACCCTATTCCTGTTAAAACTGCAATGAATATGATGGGCTTTGAGGTTGGTCCTTTAAGAAGTCCTCTTTGCACGATGGAACCTAAGAACGAAGAAAGACTTCGTAAAGCCCTGATCAATTACGGAATCGAACTGGTGAAATAATTATGGTAAAAGTACTGATTCATGGATGCAACGGAAGAATGGGAAACATGGTTTCCTCTCTGGCTGCAGATTATCCGGAAATAAATGTTGTTGCCGGCGTTGACCGTCCGGACACAGAATGTGGCGGAAAATCATACCCGGTATATGAAAGCCTTGATGCGGTAAAAGAAGCTGCAGACGTAATTATTGATATTTCTACAGCTGCTGCAGTTGACGGCCTTCTTGCTTATATGAAGGCGACAAAAACGGCCGCTGTTATCTGCACAACCGGCTTAAGCGGCGAACAGGAAGCTGCCATTAAAGAACTTTCCAAAGAAGTTCCAGTGCTTCGTTCTGGTAACATGTCTATGGGAATCAATACTTTACTGAAAGTGTTGAATGACATCAGCCTGTCCTTAACCAAGGCTGGATTTGACGTGGAAATCGTAGAGAAACATCATCATACAAAATTAGATGCTCCGAGCGGAACTGCTATTATGCTGGCAGATGCTGTAAAAGAGGGAACTGGAAATGAATATGATTATGTTTACGGCAGAAGCGAACGCAGAAGCGTACGTCCGAAGAATGAAATCGGAATCAGCTCCGTCAGAGGCGGAACCATCGTTGGAGAACATGAAGTGATTTTTGCCGGAACGGATGAAATTATCGAAATCAAACATACCGCTCTTTCCAGAGCTGTCTTTGCAAATGGTGCATTAAATGCAGCTCTGTTCCTGGGAAATCAAGAGCCTGGTCTTTATTCTATGGCTGATGTAATCGGCTGATCAATTATTAATATTTGTCTTATAGAGATTGTAGCGAGAGCCTTCGTAGATCAATTCAAACTGCTTTGGAATTGATTCTTCGTTGGCTTTTACTGTTGGTGCACCAATTGCTACATAATCGATATCTAAGAATTTCACGTCTTTTAAGAACTGATTTTCATCAAATTTCTTTATGGAATAGAGGGACTTGTAAAGACTTACAATCCTTGCATATTCAAAATCCGTCTGATATTCCGGATAGTTGTTGGAAAGGTATACATAATAAATCTGAGGAATGTCTTTATACTGACGGAGTTCTAGGGACAAGGTCTTTGGCAGTAACACTACCGTATCCAGTAATTTTTCTTTCTCATCGTCTATCGAATCTTCCGGGTCGGAATCTATAATGTCTTTTTCAATTGCATCTGCAATTGAAAGGGTCGTTTCCGAAATTTTATATTCGTTTGCAGACCTTCTCGTTACATCTTCATCCAGGAAAATGGACTTGCCGGATAAGAAGAAAATTACGCAGACAAATAACAGAAGAAGGCCTTTCACCGGCTGTTTCTTCGGAAGGTCCGTAAGTACGGCAAAGCCTGCAGATATAACAATAATCGGCTGTAAAAGCCAGAATACACGCCAGTAAACACCTACGCCGGTAACGAATCTTTCTACGTATGGCATGGTGAACGGATTGCAGAATAAAACAATCAAAAAGGCAGAGGATATCAGGAAGAAGAACCGGAGAGGGTTATCTTTCTGCTTCCGGAATTTAATGGCCAGAATCACGATTGCAATAATCAGAAGGAATGGAACAAAATTCCAACCGTAGAAGCGGGTGACGATTTCGTAAAAGGATTTGGAGAATACGCCGGTGCCTTCGCTTAAGGAAGCTAAAGAGCCTGCGTTAATCAGCAGCCATAATTTCCAAAGGACAAAAGGCGTAATACCCGCTGCCGGAATAAACAGCTTAAAGAATTCCTTCCATTTTCCCGTAATGATCAGGAAGGCAATGGCGTAAGCAGCATAAAGTACCGGAGCCAGATAGGTGCCTACGGTGGTAGCGGCCTGACTTGCCAGAAGGATGGTGAACAGGAAGAAAATGTTCCGGACCTGAACCCGTCCGGATTTGGTAATACGGATAAAAATGAACAACAGAAGAGGCAGTAAAATGTTAACCAATACGGCCTTTCCCTGCCAGATACGCAAGGTAAGGAAGGCTCCCTGTCCATAGGTAGACGGTCCGCATACCAGATTTAATATTACGGCGAAAAGCAGGAAGAACGGCGCTTTTCTACGGCCGAATTCCCGGCCGACCAGGTATAAAGAAAGATAGTGTAACGGAACCAGCAAAGCCGGAAGAATACTGTGACAGAGAACGGCACAGTCCACACAAAACAGTTTTGCTAAGGCAGCAATAAAAGCTTCCCAGCTTACCAGCATGTAAGTTGCAGGGAAGACGCTGCCAGGCATTCCGCCGGACGGAACGACATCCAACAAATGATTTCTGGAAAGAATCGTTACACTTTCTGCAATATAGAAATTGTCATCTACGTTAAAGGATACACGGAGAATGATCTGAATCATCTGCCAGCCAATCAGAAACAGTACAGCAGCCCAGATAATAAAGCTCCACCAGGACTTCCTTGCAGTCCATAAGAGGCCTTTGGAAAAGCCACGAATATCGGTCTTTAACGGTAATCTTCTCTTTAGGAAGGACAGTAAAGTATAGGCGATGAAGATGCCTATAATGTCGCAGAGGAACAAGGTGTAAAGAGTGGAGAACGGCCAGTCATTGTACATAAACGGAAGACTGGTAATGTGGAATAAGCAAAGAACAGTACAAAATCCGGTAAGAATTTTGACTGCAAATCCTTTTTCAATTTTAAAGAGAAGACAGAGCAGGTCGCCGGTAATATAACTGATCAAAACCATTACTACCGGAACTACCCAAACCAAGTCATTCCAGATAAAATTTCCCACGATTTTTTCCCCGATAAACACAATAATTCAAGCTAATTATAGCGCATAATAAATCCACCTTCAATTAATAATATAATAATAAAGAAAATAATCTGTAAAAAGTGCTGAAAAGATAGTAATTTCGCGCTTTTTATGGTATTCTAATTCCAAATGCGCAGGTGGGCATTTTGTTTGTGACGCAATAAAACAGAAATGTCGACTTTCCGCATAGAAAAGATACGAAAGATTTAACCAAATGGAAGAGAAGAAAACCTACGACAAGATAATAATCGGCGCCGGAATTTACGGACTGTACGCAGCCTGGATCTGCGGAATGAGAGGCGAAAGAGTGCTGGTTTTAGAAAAAGAGCATGACTGCTTCTTACGGGCAACTTATGTAAATCAGGCAAGAGTTCACCTGGGATATCATTATCCAAGGTCTATTTCCACTGCCCAGTCTACCGCCCGTTATTTTGATCAGTTCGTATCCCAGTATCCGGAGTGCATCAACAGCGAGTTTTACCAGATTTATGCTACCAGTTCCAAGTTTTCCTGGACTTCCGCTGCTCAGTTCGAGAAGTTCTCTCAGGCTGCCCAGATTCCGTGCGGCAAGGTACCGGTAGATGAGTATTTCAAGGAAGGCATGTGTGACGGCGCCTTCGTTACCGGAGAAGTAACTTTTGACGCAAGAGTTCTTTCACGTTGTCTCATGGCGGAAATCATGATCTATCCGAATATTGAGATTAAATATAACAGTCCGGTGGTATCCATTGAACAATCCGGCGATGACTATAAAATCGGCACTGGTTCTGACGATTATTACGCTCCTTTCGTGCTGAATGCAACCTATGCCTGCGTAAATGAAATTACAAAAATGGCTGGCTTCGAGCCTTTCAAAATAAAATATGAGCTTTGCGAAGTAATTCTCTGCAAAGTCAACGCAGAGCTCCGGGACATTGGCCTCACTGTAATGGATGGACCGTTCTTCTCCATTATGCCGTTTGGCAAGACGGGACTTCATTCTCTGACCAGCGTAGCTTTCACCCCTCATGAAACCTGCTATGAAGAACTGGCAAAATTCCCTTGTCAGGAAAAGACCGAGGGAAAATGCAGACCGGGCTATTTATGCAACTGCAATGAATGTCCGGCTCATCCGGAAAGCGCATGGCCTTATATGTCCACTTTGGCAAAGAAATACATGCTGGATAAATTCCGATTTGAATATGTGAAATCCCTTTATTCCATTAAACCGATTCTGACGGCGTCGGATGTTGACGATTCCAGACCGACCTGCATTAAGGTGCATAGCCAGTCCCCAACTTTCGTCAGCGTACTGTCCGGCAAAATCACGACCGTTTATGACCTGGAGGAAATATTATGAATTTAGGCAAAGAACAGAACTTTGTGTCTGCAGTAATTTATGTAAGAAATAACGCCTCTGTAATCGGCGAGTTTTTAAATCACGTGTATTCCCGGCTGGAGGATTTATTCAACCAGTTTGAAATCGTCTGTGTCAATGATGCGTCTACAGATAACTCAGAGGCTGTCATAAAAGAAACGGCGAAAGCCTTTAACTGCGCGGTAACCATTGTAAACATGGGCTATGTACAGGGCGTGGAACTGGCCATGAATGCGGGATGCGATATGGCAATCGGAGACTTTGTGTTTGAATTTGATTTCGCCAATAAGACCTGGCCGGAAGATATGATGGAGCAGCTGTACCGAAAAATGCAGGAAGGGTTTGACATTGTCAGCGCCTGCCCGAAAGGAAAAACGAAATTCACTTCAAAGCTGTTCTATTCCGTATTCAATAAATTCTCCAACATTAAGGAGCAGATCCGTACGGAGGCTTTCCGACTGACTTCCAGAAGAGCCATTAACCGCGCGACTTCCATGAACCAGGCGCAGATGTACCGGAAGGCGGTAAATGCTAATCTGGCTCTGGCTCAGACTTATGTGGAATTTGAACCAGTTGGTGAGAATACCATCGACAAGCAGTCTGCAAAAGAAAGAAGAGCTTTGGCCGTAGATTCCCTGCTTCTGTTCACCGATATCGGCTACAAAATTGCTTTTATCATGTCTATCGTCATGCTGGCCTTTGCCGCAGTGGTAGGAATTTACACCGTAATTATTTACGCAACAGGTCATCCGGTAGAAGGCTGGACCCCGATCATGATTTTCCTGGCCATTGGATTTTTCGTCCTGTTTGCCATTCTGACCTTTGTGATTAAGTATCTGTCTCTGATTCTGAATCTGAATTTCCGTCGTCAGAGATATGTCGTAGAAAGCACGGAGAGAATATAAAGTTTATGAAATCGTTAGTAGGATATACGGGCTTTGTCGGCGGAAACATTTGTGCCGCAGGAGAATTTGAAGGCCGGTATAACAGCAAAAATATCGAAGAAGCTTTCGAAACAAAACCGGAATTACTGATTTATGCCGGAATTACCGCAGAGAAATTTATTGCGGCAAAATTCCCGGAGCAGGATCTGGAAATTATCCGGAACGCAGAAGAAAACATTAAAAAAATCGGTCCGGAAAAGCTGGTCCTGATTTCTACCATTGATGTTTACGAAGACTCTTTCCATGCGGACGAAGAAACTCCTGCGCTGGGTCAGGGAGTTTACGGCCAGAACCGGAGCGCTTTGGAAAGCTGGGTTAAGGAAAACTATGAGAATTATTTAATCGTTCGTCTTCCGGCCCTTTTTGGAAAAGGAATTAAGAAAAATTTTATTTATGACTATATAAAATATATTCCGGCTTTGCTCAACGAAGAGAAATTCGGTCAGCTTTCTGCAGAAAAACCGGAGCTGAAGGATTATTATTCTCTGAATGAAAAAGGCTTTTATGCCTGCAGAAGTTTAGAGGAACCGGAGAAGGAACAGCTGAAAAGCGTTTTTAAGGAACTGGGATTTTCTGCATTGAACTTTACCGATTCCAGAGCGGTTTATCAGTTTTACAATCTGGAAAATCTGTACGCAGATATCCAGAAGGCCCTTCAGAAGAATATCCGTGTGCTGAATATTACGACAGAGCCCTTGAGCAGCAACGAGGTATATCAATACCTGACCGGAGAAGAATTTACTAATGAAATTACCGAAACCCCGGCACATTATGATGCCCGCACCCGCTTTTATGAGGAAATGGGAGGCTTTGCGGCAGAAGATGGCAATGGTGGTTATTTATACAGAAAAGATGAAATTTTGAAGGAAATCAAAGAGTTTACAGTCAAGGAGAACGGAGTATGAAGTACGCTATTTCGAACATTGCATGGAGTCCGGAAGAAGATGAGAGAATGTACGACTATCTGAGCGAACGGAGAATGGGCCTGGAAATCGCACCGACCCGTATTTTCCCGTGGGAGAGATCAGAGACGTTGGGAAGAATGACCGGTCCTTACGACAAAGCTCGTGAAGCAGGTGCCTGGGCAAAAGACTTGTACAACTATTACGGAATTAAGACCGTTTCCATGCAGTCGATCTTAAACGGTGTTAAGGCGAATATTTTCGGCTCGGAGAAAGAAAACCGGGCGTTAGTCCAGTACATGAAAAAGGCCATTGACTTCGCTGCCGCAATTAAATGTCCGAATCTGGTTTTCGGCTGTCCGTTAAACCGGAATATTCCGGATGGATACAGCCTGCAGAAAGCTGCAACCGTTTCCATTGATTTCTTCAGCGAAATCACCATGTATGCGGCGCAGAGAGGTGTATGCCTTGGTATTGAAGCGAACCCAACGATTTACAGCACCAACTTTGTAAATTACACTTCCCAGGCTTTTGACCTGGTAAAGTGCATCGGCAGAGAAGTAGGAAAAAACGCCTCCAAGGCCATTAAAGTCAACTTCGACCTGGGCGCAGTCCTGACCAACGGGGAAAGCATTTATGAACTGCTGACAGAGAAAAACGTTCCGCTGATCAGCCATGTTCATTACAGCGAAAAAGAACTGAAAATGTTAAGACGTCGAAATGAACATAAAGAAATCATCCGTCTTTTAGAAGAGGGCGGCTACGAGAATTACATTTCCATCGAAATGCGTATGCCGGAACGAAGCAAAGACGTATTAACTGTCATCGAATATTTAAGAAGCTTATAAACAGAGGGGAAAAGTCTCATGAAATCATTGGAATTTCCATTTGATAATGACTACATTCTGAAAAAAAAGAAGTCCATTAAAAGAGAACTTTTAGAAGACGGACAAACGAGAATCCATAAGAATATTGCCATTTTAGGCGGATCCACAACGAAGGATGTGGCTTTGATTCTGGAACTCTTTTTACTGAACCAGGGAATCGAAGTATCCCTTTATGAGAGCGAATACAATAAATATTACGAGGACGCAGTATTTGGAAATCCGGAGTACAACGCTTTTGATGCGGACGTGATTTATATCCACACCAGCATTCATAACATTATGTCCTTCCCGAAATTAAGCGACGACCGTCAGAGGGTAGAGGACAAACTGAATTCGGAATTCCTTCGTTTTAAGACCATATGGGAAAAGTGCTTTGAGAAAAAGAACTGCACTATTATCCAAAATAATTTTGAACTTCCAAGTGAAAGACTTTTAGGAAATAAAGATGCCAGCGATTTTCACGGCAAAGTAAATTTTGTCCGGAGGCTGAATCAGATGTTTGCAGATTATGCAGCTTCTACAGACAACTTTTTCATTAACGACGTGAATTATCTGAGCAGTGATATCGGACTTTCCAAATGGTGCGACCGCTTTTACTGGAACATGTATAAATATTGCCCGGCGGTTCCATATATTCCAAACCTGGCTTTTTCTGTGTCCAATATCATCAAGTCTTTATATGGCAAAAATAAAAAGGCCCTGGTGCTGGACATGGATAACACTTTATGGGGCGGCATCGTAGGAGATGACGGTCCGGAAAATATCCAGATCGGACAGGAAACGGCAGTAGGAGAAACCTTCTTAGAGTTTCAGGAATATTTAAAAGAGCAGAAGGACCTGGGCGTTTTATTAAACGTAGATTCGAAAAACGACTATGAAAACGCGCTTGCAGGCTTAAATGCGAAGGGTTCTGCCTTAACACCGGAGGACTTCATTCTCATTAAGGCAAATTGGAATCCAAAGGATAAGAACCTTTTAGATATTGCCAAGGAACTGAATCTTGGCGTGGATTCCTTCGTCTTTGTGGATGACAATCCGGCGGAAAGAATGATTGTTTCGGAGCAGGTAAAAGGCGTTTCCGTTCCGGAAATGACTTCTCCGGAAAACTATATTTACACTTTGGACCGCTCTGGATTCTTTGAAGTAACCACCTTATCGGCAGACGACGCCTCAAGAAACGAGATGTATAAAGCCAACATTCAAAGGGAACAGCTTCAGGCCAGCTTTGAAGATTACGAAGACTATCTGAAGAGCCTGGAAATGACGGCGGAAATCAAGCCTTTTGCGGCCGAATATATTCCGAGAATTTCCCAGCTTACCAACAAGAGCAACCAGTTCAATCTGACCACTCTGCGCTGCAGCGTTCCGGACATTGAAGAAATGGCCGCTGACGAAAACTGGATCACCATCTATGGAAAGCTGATTGATAAATTCGGAGACAATGGCGTTGTGGCAATTGAAGCCGCAGAAATCCTTCCGGACAGTGCAGACCGGATTGGAAAAGAGGCCCATATCCGTCTGAATCTTATGAGCTGCAGAGTTTTGAAACGGGACATGGAGTTTGCCATGCTGGACGAACTGGTAAGACTGGCGAAGGAAAAGAAGGTTACGACTCTGGTTGGTCATTACCTTCCGACAAAGAAAAACGGCATGGTTGCCAATCTCTACACGGATCTTGGATTTACGAAAGAAAATGATGTCTGGACTTTGGACGTGGCATCTTATGAAAACCAATGCAAGGTAATAAATATTAATTGAAAAGGAAAGAAACATGGATAAAATTTACGACATTTTAAACGAGATTTTTCAGGATGTGTTTGATGACGACGAATTAACCGTAAATCCGGAAACCAATTCCGACTCCATCGAGGACTGGGATAGTCTGGAGCACATTAATCTGATTGTTGCCATTGAGAAGGCTTTCGGCATGAAATTCTCAATGGATGAAGTAACCGGCATGCAGAATGTTGGGGAAATGGTAGAAATCATTCAACAACGTGCAACCACGCTGTAAAACAATAAACTGGAGGAAATAATGAGAGAAAAAGTATTAGAAATTTTAGTTGAAATCAACGAAGACATCGAAACTTATGAAGGAGATGCTCTTTTAGAGGATGGCATTATTACTTCTCTTGACATTATCGAAATCGTTACGGCTTTAGAAGAAGAATTTGATATTGCTATTGCAGCAAAGGACGTAACGAAAGAGAATTTTGCATCCGTAGACAGCATTTGCAGCATAATTGAGAAACTTCAGTAAATAGAAATATGACATTAACGTCCCTTTACTTTTTAATATTTCTGGCTGCTGCGGTACTGATTTATTATCTGGTACCGAAGAATGTGCAGTGGGTATGGCTTTTAGTAGCAAGCCTTGGATTTTATGTCATTAACGCAAAAGGTTACACCGTATTTCTCATTCTTTATGCGTTGATTGTCTACGGCTTCGCAAAGCTGTTTGAAAAGAAGAAAAGTAAAGGACTGGTGGTTCTGGAACTGATTCTTATTTTCGGTCTGGTGGTATTACTGAAGAACTCTTCCTGGTTCGGAGCTGGATTTGTAAGTTTTCTGACAAGCATTTCCTTAACGAAGACGGAGGGGGTCCTTACGGTACTGGGAATTTCCTATATCGCCCTGATGGGCTGTGGATATTCCATCGATGTTTACCGGGGAACCATAGAGGCAGAAAAGAACTTCTTCAGGGTTCTTGCCTTCCTTGCCTTCTTTCCGTCCATTAACCAGGGCCCGATCAACCGTTATAAGGATCTGATGGAACAATTCCAGACCCCTCATCGCTTCAGCTATGAAGCCCTGACCAGCGGCATCCAGCGAATGATCTGGGGATTTTTCAAGGTTCTGGTTCTGGGAGAACGGTTTGGCGTAATGAAAGCAACGCTTACATCCGACTGGGGAAAAAGCACCTACACCGGCTGGTATGTGGTACTTTCCGTAGTTTTAAGTTCTCTGAATTTGTTCATGAATTTTGCCGGAGCCATGGATATTGTGATCGGCGCAGCAGAAATTCTCGGAATCAAGCTTCCGGAGAATTTCGATCATCCATATCTGGCAAAAACCATGCCGGAGTTCTGGAGAAAATGGCACATCACTCTTGGCGCCTGGCTGAGAGATTATGTCATGTACTGCTTCACCATGAGCGGCCCGGCAAAGAAGCTGAACAAAGCCTTAAAAGAAAAAACAAACCGAAAAACCGCAGCTGCCATTGTCAGCATCCTGGGCGTAATTCTGGTATGGCTGATTTTTGGCTTATGGCATGGAATTGCCTGGAACTTTTTGTTAGCAGGCGCCTACTATGGGCTTTTAATTATTCTGGGCATCGCCTTAGAAGGCGTCATCAAGCGCTTTCATAACCGGTTCCCGAAATTAACGGCTTCCAAAGGCTATAGAGTATTCCAGGTGGTGCGGACCTTTTTCCTGTCCATTCAGGGAGCCTACCTGATGACCATGCCGAGTGTAAAAGCAGGCCTTGCGTATCTTTCCAACGTATTTACATCACCGACAGGAAAGCTGGTTGAGGTAAAGGGAAAGGTGCTTTCGAAAGTAACCATATTAGGCCTGGACGGATATGACTTTATTGTTTTGATTTTAGGATTTGCTTTATGGATTCTCGTTTCCAGACTCCAGGAGAAGAAGGACGTGCGGGAAAGACTGGCGGCCATGAATATCGTCGGAAGATGGGCCATCCTGTTTGGAATGATCATCGCCGTAGTTCTTTTTGGATTTTATGGTGGCGGATTTGATGCCGGAGCTTTTATTTATCAGGGGTATTGATGAAAAAGATATGGAAAGCAGCAGTGTTCTGCCTGATTCTGGCGTTCCTGCTGACACTGATCAATAAAATACTGATGCCAGACACAGACTTCCATGCGGAACCGATTGAGCAGGGCGAGGAAGTAGATTATCTCATGCTTGGAACAAGCAATGTTTTCTACTGCATCAATCCGGCCGTAATCTGGAATGAGAAAGGCTATGTTGGATATGACTTATCGACCCAGCAGGCCCCGTTGATCGTTTCCTATTACCAGCTGAAAGAAGAACTGGAAAAAGTAAATCCGAAAACCGTTTATCTGGAATGTGCGGCTTTTGAATATAACTATGGAATTCCGTCCATGAACCAGCTGTCTCTGGATAAAATGGACCTGAATTTTAACAAAATCGAATTAATCTGCAAGCTGGGAGAAGATGATGAAAATCATAACATCGCCACGGAGCAGACTTATGACAAACTGAACTATGTGATTCCTCTGGTGAAATTCCATGGAAGATGGAAGGAAGCTTTCGAAGGAACTTTATACAGTAAATATCATGATGTATACGAGCATGTTTTTATGGGCTATGTGGCAACGAAAGACAATTACGTATACGAAAAAGATTACAAGTGGCTGCCGACTCTTGAGGAGTTTGGCGGAAGCTATATGACAGAAGTTACGGACCTGAACAGGGAGTACTTCTACAAAATCCGGGAGCTTTGCGATGGAAAAGGAATTGAACTGAAGCTGATTAAGACTCCATCCAAAGGCTGGGTAAAAGAAATGAGCGACTCCATGAAGCAGTTCGCTCAGGAAGAGAATATTGTCTTTGTCGATATGAATGATGAAGGGATTATTCAAGAACTGAACATTGATGAGAAAAAAGATTTCTGTGATTCTTCTTCTCACTTCAATGTGTATGGAACAGAAAAAATAAGTAAATGGATTGCCGATTATATGCAGCAGGAAGACTCCTATGAAGACAAAAGAATTCAGGGAACGCCGGTAAATGCTAAATGGAATGACGTTTACTTAAGATATACAGAATACAGAGATCAAGGCTGACATGGTTTTTTCAGGAAACATTTTTTTGTTCGTATTCCTGCCGGTAACTTTACTGTTTTACTTCAACCCTTTTACGAAGAAATGGAAAGACGGCGGACGAAAATTCAAGAATATTGTATTGCTTATAGCAAGCCTCGTATTTTACGCATGGGGCGAGCCTAATTTTGTATTCATTATGATGGTCTCCATCGTTCTGAACTGGCTGATGGGTCTGGGACTTGGAAAATATGATAAGGTTTCCATCCGCAGACTGATAATGGCAGCAGGACTGGTGTTGAATATTGGTTTGCTCTTTGTATTTAAGTATCTGGGCTTTGCTGCAGGAATTTTTGGCGGAAAAATAAACATTGTGCTTCCTCTTGGAATATCCTTCTACACCTTCCAGATTCTGTCTTATGTAATTGATGTTTATTTCAACAAGAAGAAGGTACAGAAGAACCTGTTGCTTTTAGGCGTTTATATTTCCATGTTCCCGCAGCTGGTAGCTGGCCCGATCGTACGATATGCGGAAGTTTCCGAAGAACTGCTGAACCGTGTGGAAACCAGCGAGGACATTACTTACGGTGTACGCCGATTCGTATATGGACTGGGGAAAAAGGTACTCCTTTCCAATTTCCTGGCCATTATTGCTGACTACGCGTTCTTAAGTCCGGGATCCAACTCTGTAGCAACTTCCTGGCTGGGAATCGTTTGTTATACGTTGCAGATTTACTTTGACTTTTCCGGATATTCCGATATGGCCATTGGCTTGGGAAGAATTTTCGGTTTCCATTTCCCGGAAAACTTCGACTATCCGTATGTGTCCCTTTCTTTCACGGAATACTGGAGAAGATGGCACATGACCTTAGGCAGCTGGATGAGAGACTATTTATTCTATCCGCTGCAGAAGAGTAACGGCTTTATCAAGCTTGGCTCCTGGTCCAGAAAGACCTTTGGAAAGAAAAAAGGTAAATATGTGCCGGTAGTTTTATCCCTTCTGGCTTTATGGCTGGCCATGGGATTCTGGCATGGAGCTAACTGGAACTTTGTTCTTTGGGGACTTTTATTCTTCGTACTGATGAGCTTTGAAAGCTTATCTGGTTTTGGAAAGAAAGCTCTGAAAAGCGCTGGAACAAAGGGATTTCAACCAAAAAAGATTTTATATCACATATATGTAGTATTTTTCCTGCTGATTGCTTATGTATTTTTCCGTGCAGAAAGCGTAAGCGTCGCATTCCGCTATATCGGAAACCTGTTTGGAAAAACCACGAATACGTTTGCAGATGCAGATTTTCTGATGTACCTGGGAAATATAAGAATCATTCTTCCATTGTCCATTCTTCTGTGCACCCCGTTTGCAAGATGGGGCAGCGCAAAAGTGAAGAATCCGGTAGTAAAGGACATCGGAAGAGGCGTCATTATACTTGGCATTTTTGTTCTGAGTATCATGAGCATTATTACAGAAACCTACAACCCATTTATTTATTTTAATTTCTAAGATGAAAAAAGAAGGAACGGTTGAAAAAATTATAACGAGAGTCGTAATTGGACTGTGCTTTTTCTTCCTGGCACTGATTATTGCCTGTGCCATTGCAATAAAAGCAGGAGCAACCAGTCTCTACAAAATGGACCATAGTATTGAAACTAAGGTTTATGAAACGAGCCCGGAGGATGACTTTTTCACCTCAATCTATAAAGGCTATAATAATGCAATTTTTGCAGCAAAGAATTATACCGAGGCTTATTCCAACGACCTGCTTCTGGGAAGAACCCAGATTGTAGAAAACGAAGTAAGGTACAAACATGCCCTTGGCTTTAAGATTTTTGCACCGGGAGAATATAACAGCCTTCTGTATCTGGAGGGTGGATATTTGGCAAGTGCCAATCCAAAAGAGAAAAAAGAAAGCGTACAGAAAATTGCTACAAAAATTAAGAGCCTGAAGGATGTGGCAGAAGAATCGGGAGCCCACTTCATTTACATGCAGACTCCTGGAAACATCGATAAATTTGGTGATACCGACATTAATCAGATAAAAGACTTTGCAAATTACAATGCAGACCTTCTGGTGGAAGACTTGGAAGGCTATGGAATCGAATGCTTTGATATCCGGTACAACATGCATACTTCTTTTGACGACTATCGCAGCCTGTTCTTCCGGACAGACCATCATTGGAGACAGCCGGTTGCTTTATGGGCAACCAACGAGCTGTGTCAGGTTTTAAACGAACAGTTTGGCTTTGAATATGACGATCGTTTTTATCAGGAAGATCAGTATGACATTGAAGTGCTGCCAGAACATTACTTAGGTTCTTTAGGAAGAAAGGCAACTTTGGCGGCTGCGACACCGGATGATTTTGAATTAATGCATCCGAAATTTGACTGCCACTTAAAACTGTCTCTGGATCAAAAAGGCCAGGACGGAGAGCCTTGGATTCAAGAGGGAAATTTCGATGCTTTATACGATATGTATGAAATGAACTTTAATGATATTTACTGGCGGGAATGCTTCCTTGCACTGCTTTCCTTCTATGGAACAGGAAAGGCTTCCGTAGAAAATCTGGATACGGACAAAGAGGACTACATTATTTTCGTTGCAGACTCTCTGTGCATTCCGATGACTGGTTTCCTGTCTTTGAACTGCAAGAAAGTGGAGCTGATCGACCCGAGATACTTTAAGGGAAATATCAAGGAATATATCCGTCAGGCGAAACCGGATATTGTAATTAATTCCTATTCCACCACGATCATTCAGGATTATTATCCGATTTTCGATTTTGATGGAAAGCTGGAACTGGGTAATTAAAAGAACCCGTAAGGAGAAAAATGAACCATTATACCTTTGATGAAATAAGTGTTGGACAGGAAGAAAGCTTTTGCGTAACTCTGACGGACGAAATGATGGAGAGCTTTAAAAACATTACAGGAGATGTGAATCCCCTGCATGCAGAGGAAGCTTTTGCAAAAGAGAAAGGCTATGAGACGAAAGTAGCTTATGGCATGCTGACCGCTTCGTTCCTTTCCACTATGGCTGGGGTTTATATGCCGGGAGAAAACTCTCTGATTCAAAGCGTGGAAATTAAGTTTTCCAAACCGGTTTTTCCTGGAAGCACCCTGAAATTTACCGGAAAGGTTTCAGAAAAAAATGACACCTTTCAATTCATTCTGTTAAAGGTAACGGCAACTTCCGAGAGCGGAGAAAAAGTATTAAAGGCGGTAATGCAGATAGGAGTACTGAAATGAAAAGATTATTGATTACTGCAGCGGATTCTGCATTTGGACTGAATCTTATCGAGCGATATGCAAAAGAAGGACTTTCCGAAATTGAGTGGATTTACGGAACCTATTATGACTGCTATGAAGAACTGGAAAAATTACTGGACAAATATCTGCTTTTAAAAGAAAAAATCACCCTGCGTAAGGTTGATATGAGCAAGGAAGAAGAAATTAAGGAATTTCTGGAAGATTTAAATCAAAAAGAACTGGTAACCGATGTTGTTCATCTTCCTGCGCCGAAAGCGGTTCCTTTAAGATTTGCAAAGATGAAATGGGAGGAGTACTTTGAGCCTCATCTTACCATTTCCTTTAAATCTGCTGTATTGATCTTACAGGACATTCTGCCAAAGATGTCCAAGAGAAAAAGCGGAAACGTCGTTTTAATGGCGTCTTATTATGGAACCGAGGAAGGCACCCCGAACTTCCTGGCGCAGTATGTTACGACGAAAAGTGCCATGCTTGGACTTATGCGGGCTTTAGATAAAGAATTTTCACCGAAAGGCCTGACCATAAATGCTATGGCTCCGGACCTTACCGATACAAAGTTTTTAGCCGATATGCCGGATCTGATTAAAGAGCAGGCGGCTTATAACAATCCGAGAGGAAGAATCCTTTCTGCAGATGAAGTAGTGGATGAAATGATGAAACTGCTTGATCCGGAAATTAATTTCAGTGGAAAAACTGTGGTAGTTAAATGAAGGCTTTAAAGGTTATTGGAAAAACAATACTTGTTTTTATACCGGTGATTCTCATCTGGGTTTATTTCGCTCTTTTTCCGATGAACTACATGGACGGAGAGTACTCTTACTATACTGCAGCAAGAGATTACCGGCTGGGAAAAACCGATGAACCGGCGGCCGATGTTTTAATTCTTGGGGATTCCAGAGCCAAATCTGCCCTGAATCCGGAGCAGCTGGACAGCTATGGAGCGGACAATTGTGTAAGCATGGCCCAGGGAGGTTCCACCTCTGTGGAAGCTTACTTTGCGCTGAAGGAATACATTGAAAATAAAGGAATTCCGAAGGCGGTCATCGTCTCCGTGAGCTCCTATCATTTCACCAGCTTCGACGGATTCTTTACCCGAACCCTGTACTTTAATGCCATGGACACGGACGACGCAGCAGAGGTTATTTCCAAAGCCAGGGAAGCTGGCGAGAAGGATGCTTTAAAAGCAGCCGGCGGCAGCGGACTTATCACACTTTTTGAATATAAGATAAAATCGCCGACAAAGTATATTGCTCCGTTTATTAACTCCTTTGGAGAGGACCGGAAAACCATAAACGAAGAAGCTTATAAGGAAATGCAGGACCGAAAAGGCTTTAAGAGTTTCGTCAGCTGGTGGCCGACCAGCGCGGAACATGACATGACCGAGTTCCTTCCGTTAAAGACTTTAGGTGATTATTATCGAAAATTAATCGATTTATGCATTGAAAATGATATTGAAGTATATTCCGTAAACACCCCTTTGATTGCAACCACTTTTGAAGAGAGTCGGAAGATTGCAGTTCCATTTTCGGAATATCTTGAATCCATAAAAAAAGATTATCCGGAGGAGACTTATCCGAAGGTGCACATTGAAACTTTATTTGAAGACTATGACGAAAGGTATTTCGACGACGCAGACCATTTAAACCCTGCAGGCGCGGAAATATATACCCGTGAGTTCTTTGAAAAATATCCGGAGGTGACAAAATGAATCTGTTAAGTCTGGTATTTTTCATTTTCCTCGCCCTGTCGTTTCTGATTTACTATGTAGTACCGAAAAAAGGGCAGTGGATCGTATTACTTGCTGCCAGCCTGGGCTTTTACCTGTGGGCAACCTGGGCAGGACTATTGGTTTTGGTATTTGAGACGTTGGTTATCTATCTCCTCGCAAGGGTGATGGAAGCGAAACAAGATAAGGCAAAGACGCTTCTTTGCGGAATCTGTATTCTGGCCGGAATATTAATGCTTTTACTTCTCAAGTATCTTCCGGAGACTATTTTTACCGGGGACTGTGCAAGCCTTTTCGGACCGTTTTTGGGAAATCTTCTGGTACCTTTCGGAATTTCCTATTACACCTTAATGATCATCAGCTATGCCGTGGATGTGTATCGGCAGCAGATTCCGGCGGAAACGAATTTTGCAAGATTACTGTTATTTGCTTTTTACTTCCCGTCCATTACCCAGGGCCCGATTAACCGCTATGGAAGCTTAGCCCCTCAGTTGAAAGAAGAGCATGCTTTCGATTCCAAAAGAATCTTTGAAGGATTAATAAGATTTGCCTGGGGCGCTTTTAAAAAGCTGGTTGTGGCAAACCGGACGGCAGCCTTTATTGCGGCAGTTTATGCCGGAAAAAAAGCTACGGGAGTATTGGTACTTCTGGCTCTGCTGATGACCATGCTTCAGCTGTATTCGGACTTTTCCGGATGTGCCGATATGGCCATTGGAATCAGTAACATGTTTGGAATTAAGCTTCCAGAGAATTTCCGCCAGCCTTATTATTCCAGAAGCATCAAGGAGTATTGGAGAAGATGGCATATCACTCTTGGCACCTGGCTGAAGGATTACATCTACATGCCGATGACCATGTCCCGCGTGACCAAAAAATTCGTGCGGGCAGGCAAGGACCGGAATGACAGAAAACGCCGGACAAAAATCGCCTCCTGGGTCGGCCTGATGGTCCTTTGGATCGTCATGGGCGTATGGCATGGAAGCGGAATGATGTTCTTCCTGATGGGAGTCTATTACGGAATTATTTTCATCATTACGGACATGTTAGAGCCAGTAGCCGTAAGCTTTGGCAAGAAGCATCCGAAAGTGGTAGCCCATTGGCTTTATAAATTCTGGCAGCAGGTCCGGACGACCTTGCTGTTATGGCTGGCACCAATTCTTTTCAGCGTAAAAAGTTTTGGGCAGTTAGGAGAACTGGTAAAGAAAGTATTCACCAAATTCCAGTTCCTGTCCCTGTTTGATGGAACCATTCTGAAATTTGACCTGGACGGAGTTTCCCTGGTCATGCTGCTGATTGGATTCCTTACGATGATTGTAGTATCTACGATCGAATATAACCGGAAAGAAAGAATCTCTTCCCTGGTTATGAAGCAGAAATTACCGATACGAATTCTTATTTACTGGTTCGTGATTCTGATGATTCTGCTTTCACTGAACGTTTCAAATACTGAGTTCATTTATGCTCAGTTTTAAGAGGATAAAGCATGAATATTAATATATTGTTTCCTGTTTACAACGAAGAAAACAGGCTGGAAAGAGGTATCCGGACGACCTATGAGTTTATCCAGAAATATCTGAAAGACATTCCTTATCAGATGACCATTGTAGACAATGCATCTGTGGACAAAACCAGAGAAATTGCCCAGAGACTGGAAGAAGAAATTGATGTTGTAAAGTATATCCATCTGGATGAAAAGGGCGTAGGAGCGGCTTTCCGTGCCGGAGTCCAGGACAATACTTTTGACATCGTAGGCTATATGGATGTAGACCTTTCCACCGATTTAAGGCATTTGATTTCGGTCATTTCCATTTTTGAATCCGAGCCGGAAATTATGGTGGTCAACGGCTCTAAACAGGCACCGGGAGCAAAAACCATCGGAAGAAAATGGTACCGGAATCTTACATCCAAAGGCCTGACCATGGTCATGAAGGCCCGTCTGAAGATGAAACAGTCGGACGCCATCTGTGGATTCAAGTTTTTCCGGAAAGAATGTGTGGAAGAATTAATCCAGCAGAGCGACAGCAGTGAAAACGGATGGTTCTACATCATCGAGCTCATCATAAGAGCAGAGAGAAATAATATAAAAATTGTGGAGCTTCCTGTCCGGTATAAAGAGGAAGAGGGAGGCCATGTAAACGTAGTAAAACAGACCGCAGATTATCTGAAAAACATTGAGAAACTTAGGAGGACACTTGGATGATCGATTTTAAGCGCGTAACCGAATTATTAGACAAAGCAGTAGCAGACGTGCCAGAGAAGGTAGGCTTTGTGGACATTGATGGGGAAATGACCTATCAGGAAATGTATGACGCATCCCAGAAAATCGCAAAGGCTATTGTCAGTGCAACAAAAGAAGATCCAAGCCTTCTTTCCACGAAAGAACCGCAGCCAATCGCAACCATTATTGAAGCTGGAAACGATCTGGCAGCAGCAATGCATGGAATTTTATATGCAGGAGATGCTTATTCCTGTATCGATGAAACCATGCCGAACGAAAGAATCGAAAAGATTTTTACTACTTTAAAACCGGTTGCAGTTATTACCAACAGAGAGACGGAAGAAAAAACAAGAAGCCTGAATTACGACGGAATCATTCTGGTATATGAGGACATTATGGAAGCAGAGGCCCTTCCGGTGGAAATTCCTAAAATTGAAGAAGAGGAAGTTACCAAGAAGTTAGCCAGCGTTGTATTTACTTCCGGTTCTACAGGAAATCCAAAAGGCGTTATGATTGGTCACAACTGTATCTTATATTGCTCCATTGCAAATAGAGACGATGTAAGAATTATTTCTACGGACCATGTAGGCAACCAGAGCCCAATGTATTATGTAATGGGCGTTCTGAATCTTTTCTTCTCCATTGCAGCAGAAGCTACCTGCTATTTTATGCCGAAGACTTTATTCAGCCAGCCGGGCGAACTGGTGAAATATTTAGTTGAAAACCAGATTTCCATTATCGACTGGGTTGCAAGTGCCGTAACCGTTATTTCCCGTTTTGAAGCATGGGAAGGTTATGAAGAAGAACTGAATAAATGCTTAAGAACCGTAACCTTTGCCGGCGACGTTGCTTCTACAAAACTGATCAACAAAATGAAAAAGGTCATTCCGGATCCGAGATATTGCCAGGGCTATGGAGCTTCTGAATTCTTCTATACTGCTCTGTATCCAATGGAGAGAGAAATTGCCGATGATGAACGAATTCCGTTAGGCTTCCCAGCAGAGTTCGTTACCGCATACATTATTAAAGATGACGGCACAGAGGCTGGTCCGGGAGAAGAAGGTCAGCTTTGCCTTGCGGGACCAGGCATGGGACTGGGCTATTTAAATGACGAAGCATCAACTGCCGAGAAGTTCCAGGACAATCCGGTAAATCCAGGAGAAACCATATACATGACCGGCGATATCGTAGAGAAAAATGAACTGGGCGAAATCGTCTTCAAGAGCCGTCGGGACTTTATGATCAAGCATATGGGCCATAGAGTAGAATTGGGTGAAATCGAACTGGCAGCCTGTGCTCTGGATGACAGAATGCAGTGTGCTTGTATTTTCAATAAAGAGACAGAGCATATCATTATGTGCTACGTAGGAACTTTGGAACCGACTCAGCTTCGTACAAAATTAAAAGAAAAAGTACCACGCCACATGGTACCGAATAAGTTCGTTCGTCTGGAAAACCTTCCACTGAACCAGAACAATAAAGTAGACAGAAAGAAACTTCAGGAAATGTATTCCTGATAAAGGAGAGAAATGGGCTTTCGAATTACGTCAATGCTGACAATTGAATATGCCAGAAAAAACTATTCTGTGGATCTGACAGAAACGCTGACTTTAGGTCGGCAGTTCCGGGCGTTTCCCATGCCGGAATTCAAGAAATTTCTGCCGGATTTCTGCAGTAAAATTCCAGCAGAAAAACTTCAGGAAGACTTTGAAACACCTTATGCGGAAAAAGTTTTTGAAGACATGTATGGTGTGAAACTTAAGAGCCTGGATGGATTTGCTCATGAGAATCCGGATATTGTTGCAGATTTGAATGTGCCGGTTCCGGAAGAGTATAAAGGGCAGTTCTCCTGCATTATTGATGGTGGAACCATGGAGCATGTTTTTAATACGCTAATGTTGTTAAAAAACTGCTTTGAGATGCTGAAGATTGGTGGATATATGATCAGCATGGTTCCAACCAATAATTTTAACGGTCATGGACTTTATCAGTTTTCCCCAGACTTTTTCTACAGCACTTTTTCAGAAAACAACGGCATGAAAATTAAAGATGTTTTCATCGTAAAGTTTTCTTCCAAAAATAAAGTATGGAAGATTAAGAATTCTCCGGCGGAAAGTGCAGGAAGAGTACAGTTTGACGTAAATACCCAGACAGAAATTTATGTAATCGCAGAAAAAATCGGACCGACTCCGGAAGTCATCACTGCCCAGCAGACGGATTATGAAGAAGGCTGGTATGAAGATGGAAAGAGCGTTTCAAATACCGCAAAGAGAGATTCCCTTATTGAGAAAGCTCCAAGAAAGCTGGTATATGCATTCCGCCAGTTTATCTACGAACCTTTGGTACGCAGGAAAAACCGGACGATAATTAAGTTGTAACATAGAGTTTTGTTGAAAAGAAGGAAGAGTATGAAAGTTTTGGTAACAGGAGCTCAGGGCTTCGTAGGTAAAAATTTATGCCAGGAACTAAAAAACAGAGCTTTTGAAGTAATGGAAGCAGACCTTTCCACTACTGAAGAAGAGCTGGTAAATTTCTGTGCTCAGGCAGATTTCGTAATGCATTTAGCAGGCGTGAACCGGCCAAAAAATGAAGAGGAGTTCACAAAGGGGAACAGGGACTTTACAGCCCATCTTTGTGAAATCTTAAAAAAACAGAAGAGTAAAGCGAAAATTGCTTTTTCCTCCTCCATTCAGGCGGTTTTGAACAATGCCTATGGAAACAGCAAAACCGGTGGAGAACAGGCACTCTTTGATTATGAAAAAGAGACTGGCAATAAAGTATATGTTTTCCGCTTCCCGAATATTTTTGGTAAGTGGTGCCGGCCGAATTACAACAGCATGGTAGCTACCTTCTGCTACAACATTGCCAACGGACTGGATATTACCATTAACGACGAGAATGCTCTGGTACCGTTGCTTTACATTGACGATCTTCTTTCCTGCCTGATTGGCCTGCTGGAAGAAAAAGAACCGGAAATCTTAAAGGCGGAAGACCTGGAAGAATGGATGCCAAAGGCAGAACTTGCGGTGATTGAAAAATCTTTAGCAGAACATACTTACTACAGCGCAAAGCCGGTTCATAAGGAAACGGTAGGCTCTGTAGCAAAGAAACTCTATTCCTTCAAAGCCTCCCGGGAGAATCTGATGGTTCCGGACATGACCGAGGGAAGCTTCGAGAAAAAACTTTACAGCACGTATTTAAGCTATCTTCCGGAAACGGAATTTGGCTATGAAGTAAAAATGAACATAGACGCCCGAGGCTCTTTTACGGAACTGTTGAAGAGCGGTGATCGGGGCCAGGTTTCCGTAAATATTGCAAAGCCTGGAATTACCAAAGGCAACCACTGGCATCACAGTAAAAATGAGAAGTTTATTGTGGTCAGCGGCAAAGGCGTCATCCGGTTCCGCAAACTGGATTCGGACGAAGTAATCGTAGTGGAGGCGGATGGAGACCATATTCAGGTCGTGGACATTCCGCCTGGATATACCCACAACATTTCCAATGTGGGAGATTGTGATTTAGTAACTGTTATGTGGGCCAACGAGCCTTTTGACCCGGAGAATCCGGACACATTTTATCTGGAAGTATAAAGGAGTAGAACATGGGAACTTTTACAGGAAAAACATTAATGATCACCGGAGGAACCGGCAGCTTTGGTAATGCTGTTTTGGACCGCTTCCTTCAGACCGATATTGGCGAAATCCGTATTTTCTCCAGAGATGAGAAAAAGCAGGACGATATGCGCCGATTTTACAAAAATGACAAAATTAAGTTTTATATTGGTGATGTCCGTGAAAAGCAGAGCATTGTAAATGCAATTTCCGGCGTTGACTATATTTTCCATGCAGCTGCTCTGAAACAGGTTCCTAGCTGTGAGTTCTTCCCAATGGAAGCGGTAAAGACAAACATTATCGGAACCAACAATGTGTTGGAGGCAGCAGTAGAAGCCGGCGTTAAAAGAATCGTCTGCCTGTCTACCGACAAGGCAGCATATCCGATTAATGCCATGGGAACTTCAAAAGCCATGATGGAAAAAGTTATTCTGGCAAAGGCAAGAACCCTTCCAGCGGACAAAACGGTTATCTGCGCAACTCGTTATGGAAACGTTATGTGCAGCAGAGGCAGCGTAATTCCGCTGTTCATTGACCAGATTAAACAGGGCCTTCCAATCACGATTACGAACCCGAACATGACCCGTTTTCTCATGAGCCTGGAAGAAGCCGTAGACCTGGTACTTTACGCTTTTGAAAATGCAAAACCGGGCGACTTATTTATTAAAAAAGCTCCGGCCAGCACCATCGGTGATTTAGCAAAGGCGGTATGCGAACTGTTTAATCCAGAGGCAGAAATCAAGTACATCGGTATCCGTCACGGAGAGAAAATGTACGAGACCTTAATGACGGCAGAAGAACTGATCAAAGCGGAGGACATGGGAGATTATTTCCGCGTTCCTGTAGACGCCAGAGATTTGAATTATGATAACTACTTCGAAACCGGAGACATGAACATTAATCTGGAGCAGAGCTATACTTCTGAAAATACCCAGAGACTGGATGTGGAAGGCGTAAAAGAAAAATTACTTACTCTGAAATATGTAAAGGATGAGTTATAAAAAGGAGCCAGCATGAAAAAGTTGAAATTGATGACCATTGTCGGCACAAGACCGGAAATTATCCGTCTGGCAGAAACCATTAAGGCCTGTGATAAATATTTTGATCATGTGCTGGTACATACCGGACAGAACTACGATTACAAGCTGAATCAGATTTTCTTTGAGGACTTAGAGCTCCGAGAGCCGGATTATTATCTGGAAGTTGCAGGCGGCACAGGTACCTTAGGCGACACGATGGGTGCCATTATTGCCAAAAGCTATAACCTGATGGCTGAAGTAAAACCGGATGCTGTACTTGTTTTAGGAGATACCAACTCTGCTTTAAGCGCTATTTCGGCGAAGCGTCTGAAAATTCCGATTTTCCATATGGAAGCCGGAAACCGTTGCTGGGACTGGAATGTATCGGAAATGATCAACCGAAAGATTGTAGACCATATTTCCGACATTAACCTGCCTTATACCGAAAACTCCAGACGTTATCTGTTAGAAGAAGGCGTTGACGGAAAGACTGTTTTCGTAACTGGATCTCCAATGAGAGAACTTCTGGAAAAATATAAAGACCGTATCGAAGCAAGCAAGGCGTTGGAAGAATTAGGCGTGGAGCCGGGAAAATATATTCTGGTTTCTGCCCATAGAGAAGAAAACATTGACCTGGAAGATAATTTCTATTCCCTGATGAATGCTTTAAATGACGTGGCAGAAAAATATCAGATTCCGGTTATTTATTCCACCCATCCAAGAAGCAGAAAATTTATTGAAAAGAGAAACTTTGAATTTCATCCGTTGGTAAGAACCATGGAACCTTTTGGCTTTTTCGATTACAACAAGCTCCAGAAAAATGCCTTCTGCGTTCTTTCGGATTCCGGAACACTTTCGGAAGAAAGTGCGATGTGCCGCTTCCCAGGCGTTCTGATCCGTACTTCTACGGAAAGACCGGAAGCTTTGGACATGGGCAGCGTGGTTTTAGGTGGAATCGACACAGAAACCATTGAGCAGGCCATCGAGCTTGCAGTCAGCATCAGCCAGGATGGAGACAACTTCGAACTGAATGCAGATTACAGTCAGTTAAATGTATCCTTGAAAGTTGTTAAAACCATTCAGAGCTATACCGATATTGTGAACAGAACCGTTTGGCTGAAAAAATGAAAATATTAGTCGTATGCCAGCATTACTGGCCGGAAAATTTCAGAATAAATGACCTGGTAGAGGGGTTTATTGAGCGTGGACATGAAGTAGATGTACTTTGTGGCCAGCCCAATTATCCTGCCGGTCAGTTTTTTGAGGGCTACGACTCTCATTCCGTGAAGGAAGAAAAACATGGAAAAGTAAATGTGTACCGGACCTTTGAAATTAAAAGGGGCAGCAACAGCAACCTTCGGATTTTCCTGAATTACATTACTTTTCCGATTGCCAGTCTGTTCCGGATTGGAAAGCTGAAAAAAAACGAGTACGACCGCGTATTTATTTACCAGCTTTCGCCGGTCATGATGGGCGTTGCCGGCCAGAAACTGGCCAATAAAAAACATATTCCATGTACCATGTATGTTCTGGATATCTGGCCACAGAACCTGTATTCCGTAATAAATTTCCAGAACAAACTGATCCGGAAGCTGCTTTACAAAGAGGCTATGTGGAATTACCGCCAGCCGGACCGGCTGATTACGGTTTCCAATAAAATGAAGGAATACTTCATGGAAAAACTGAACCGGACGGAAGAGCAGGCAGTTTTTATACCTCAATGTCCGGAGAAACTTTACGAACAGAGAATGGAAGATCCGGAACTGAAAAGCCGATTTGGAAGCTCTTTCAATATTGTTTATACCGGTAATATTTCTCCGGCTCAGGACATTGATACCATCGTAGCTGCTGCAAAAAAATGTGTGGATGCAGGAATGAAGGATGTCCGTTTCATCATTGTTGGTGACGGCATGAGCCGGGCTTATTTTGAAGAGCTGGTCCAGAAAAATGACCTGAAGGAATATTTCTGTTTTGAGGGCTTTCATCCGATGGAGGATGTTCCAAAATATACAGGCATTGCCGACGCTCTTTTAGGAACTCTGAAGGCGGAAGGCCTGGAAGACTTTTCCATTCCGGCGAAGGTCATGAGCTATCTGGCAGCAGGAAGACCGTTACTTCTCGCTATGGAAGGAGAGCCGGAAACTATCGTAAAAGAATCTGGCTGCGGTTTCGCATCCAAACCAGGCGATGCAGAGGGACTTTTTGCCAATATCTGTAAGCTCCATGAAATGACAAAAGACGAAAGAGACGCTCTCGGAGAAAAGGCTTTCTGTTATCAGCAGGAGCATTTTGAGAGAGATAAAAATATAGACCGAATGCTGGAGGTTATCTGCAAGTGAAAAAACTCATAATTATTCCAGCCTATAACGAAGCAAATAATCTGAAGGGAGTAATCGGGGACATTCAGAAAAATGCTCCGGATTACGATTATGTAATAATCAATGACGCGTCGACAGATAATACCAAAGAGTTCTGCAGGGAGCAGGGATATCACTTCCTGGACCTGGCAAGTAATTTGGGAATCGGCGGAGCGGTTCAGACTGGCTATCAATATGCCTGGGCAGAAGGCTATGATCTTGCGGTCCAGTTTGATGGAGACGGCCAGCATGATGCAGGATATTTAAGCAAGCTGGAAGAAAAACTGACGGAAGCGGATATGGTTATAGGTTCCCGTTTTATCGAGAATACAGGCTTTTTATCCACTTCTGCACGAAGAGTCGGAATCAAATACATTAGTTGGCTGATAAAGGCCCTTACGAAAACGAAAATCACGGATCCCACATCCGGATTCCGTATGTGCAACCGAAAGGTAATGGAACTGTTTGCACAGAGTTATCCGTGGGATTATCCGGAACCGGAATCGTCCGTAACCCTTTTGAAAAGGAAGTACCGGGTTGTTGAAGTACCAGTAGTGATGAAAGAAAGACAGAGTGGAAAATCTTCAATCGGAAATCCGGTGAAATCTGTTTTTTACATGATGAAGGTCAGCGTAGGAATCATTATTGAGTCAATGGGAGGAAAGAAATGACATTAAGAACACAGATTATAGTTATAGCGATTGCTGTTCTGGCGATTGTCCTGACATTCATGTGCATAAAAAAAGCCCTGCTGGGCTTAAAAATCACCATCCCTTGG
>JAZUGA010000028.1:0-9993 GCA_045640945.1 Lachnospiraceae bacterium
TTGTCTGAAATGCAGATTCTACAAGGACTGCGTGAAAGATGGAGAATTTTAAGTTGCTGTAGTTTTTGTTGATGAATTAGTAGCCATAAGAACTGGTAATTCGTATATAAAGGAGTGGATGTTATGAAAAAAATAGCTGCAGTTTTGTTGACGTTATTTTTTATCTTTTTAATAGCATCGAGCGGGAGTATATTTTGAAAAATGTCCGGTAGTTTCTGCCGGACATTTTGTCGCAACAGGGAGCCTTGCTTTTACAGGAGAACTTGTAACGAAATGACAGGCAATATATAATAAGCTCATAAGGAGATAGAATTATGATTACTTTAATTGCAGGCGCTTCCCACACCGGAAAAACGGTGCTGGCACAGAAAATACTTGAAAAATACGATTTCCCATATATGTCCATCGATCATCTGAAAATGGGTTTAATTCGTAGTGGGAATACAGACTTAACGCCGGAAAGTCCGGCAGAGGAACTGACTGCCTATCTTTGGCCGATTGTCCGGGAAATTATAAAAACCGCCATTGAAAACGGACAGAACCTGACCATCGAAGGCTGCTACATTCCTTATGATTGGAAGGAAGACTTTGAGGAAGAGTATCTGGAAAATATTGAATACATGCGGCTTGTTATGAGCGAGGAATATATTAAAAACCATTTTGAAGACATTGTTGCTTATGCCGATGCCATCGAAAAGAGGCTGGATGATTCAGGATGTACCATGGAAAGTGTGTTGGAAGACAATCTTCATGAACTGGAAATGTGCAGAGAATATAACGTAGAATATGTTTTGATTGATTCGGAATATAAAATAGAAATCTGAAAGCAGGATATAAAAAAAGCAGGCTGAAGTCTGAGGTGACCCCTCAAAGTTAGCCTGCTTTTTTATGTACTGATTTGAATATCAGTCTACAACTTCTACTAACTCAACGTGGAAGTTCAGTTCTTTTCCTGCCATTTCGCTGTTTGCATCGAAAGTAATATATTCATCATCTTTTGCTGCAACAGTTACTGGGATTGGCTGTCCCATAGCGTTGGAAAGATATACATGCATTCCAGCTGTAAGGTCTTCGGTTCCAGGCATTTCGGCGATAGGAACGGTGAAGATCATGTTTGGATTTGGCATTCCGTAAGCTTCTTCCGGCATCAGATGAATATCTAATTCCTCGCCAACTTCCATATCTACAACAGCTTTGTCAAATCCAGGAATCATCATACCTACGCCACAGATGAACTCTAAAGGTTCGCCGCGGTCATAAGAAGAATCAAACTGTGTACCGTCGTTAAAGGTTCCACGGTAATGAACACGAACAGTCTTCTGGGAGTTCTTTCCTTCGATAATCTGAGGAGCGCATCCGCCACAGCCACCACCGCAGCCGCCACAGTCACCACTGCAGCCACAGTCACATGCGTCATCTTCTTCATCACACTGGCAGTTCACACCGCTGGTAGCAAGCTCGCCATCTAAGAAAGCTTTTACAGCAGCATCGGCATCGCCTTCAACGCCTGCAAATACTTCAATTCCGCCTTCCTGAAGAGCATACATAGCGCCTTCACCAAGACCACCACAGATAACGACATCAATTTCGTTTTCTACGAGAAAATCTGCCAGAGCTTCATGTCCAGCACCGTTGGTGCCCATAACTTCGCTGGCAATAACTTCCTTGTCTTCAATATCATAAACTTTAAATTCTTCAGTTTTTCCGAAATGCTGGAAAACCTGACCATCTTCATAACTAACTGCTATTTTCATAACATTCTCCTTTTGCATAAATATTAACGTTATTATAAAGGAAAAACGAATAAAAGACCATATGGATATTCAAAATATGATACAATAATTCAAAATAAAAGGAAGGGGCACTTTTGGAATTTGAGCCCTTCCGGAAATCGGGTGAAAATATGCTGAAGGATTTAGCGATTCCATATTACTTTGATGAGGGCTACAATTGCGCAGAAGGAATTGTCCGCGCAGGAAACGAATACTACAATCTGGGCCTGGATGATCATGCCATGCTCATGGTAGCCGGCTTTGGCGGCGGAGTTCAGACCGGAAACCTCTGCGGAGCAGTTTTAGGTGCCGTGTGTCTTTTATCTTACCGTTATGTTGAGACCAAGTCTCACGAAAGCGAAGACATTAAACCAGTAGTAAATCTGTTTTTTGAACGCTTGAAAGAAGAACTTGGAGAAAGCTTAAATTGCGCGGATGTAAAACCGAAGTTCAATACAGAAGAAAATCGCTGTACCAAGACGGTCTCCATGGCTTGCGACGTTCTGGAGAAGGTCATTGCGGAATACGAAAATAACAAATTAGAAAAATAAAAAAATAATTGATTTTAATATAAAAAAACACGATACGAATTGTTAATTGTATTGTAGAAGGACACACAAGGTGTTGTATAACATTGCTATACATGGTACAATAGGTTGATTATTTGTATCGTGTATTATTGTACACTTTTTTAGGTGGCCCGAGGGATATCCAGCAGAGAATGAAATTAAAACATTGGATCCGAATTATTATATTTGCAGCTGTAACGTGTTTGCTGATTGCTCTTGCAGCGTCATTCATGTGTATTGCGAATGAGAAGGATAAAGTAGGGGTGGATGGCTTCTACAAAGAACCAAAGAATAGTGTAAGCGTTATTCTGATTGGGCCAAGTACTATGTATACTTCCTTCTATTCCCCGTTGGCTTACGAAAAGTACGGATTTACAAGTTATAGTTTAGCAACCTCTTCTATGACAGGTGCACTGTATAAATCTGCGGTACAAATTGCCGAGGAAGAGCAGAATCCAGATTTATATATTGTTGAAATTTGGGGCTTCTGTTATAAAGACCAGCTTGATGAGGTCAGTGTCAGAAAATGGCTGGATTCTCAACCCTGCTCAGATATCAAGAAACAGGCAATCGAAGAACTGATCCCTGAAGAAGAGCGGGACAGTTTCCGGTTCCCGTTTTTGAAATATCATGCAAGATATAAGGACCTGGGAGGCTGTCTGAAAGTACTTTCTGACAATATCTGCCTTTCTAAGCAGGGTTACTCCTATACCAAGAATTTTGCAACTACACCGAACATCTATCCGTATCGGGAACAGAATTCTCCTTACAGAATTACGGAGGATGGTTTTAAATATCTGGATATTTTTCTGAATTATTGTCAGGAGGCCGGAATCAAAAATATTTTGTTTGTAAGAAGTCCGGAGTCCATAACCTATGAACCACAGGATTCCTATTACGAGATGATAGAGAAAATCCATGCTGCAGGATATGATTTCCTGAATATGCAGGCAGTGTCGGACGAAATAGGAATAGACCTGCATCATGATTTCTATAATTCCACCCACTTAAATATATTCGGTGCGGAAAAATATACGGACTACCTGTCAAAATATGTTACGGAGAACTATAGCATTGGCACGAACTATGCTCCGGAAATTAGGAAAGAATGGGATCATTGTGCATCCTTCAATGATTCTGTAATTGATAGACTGGAAAACCTTACAGAGAATAACGCCGAAGGTTTTCTCTATACGCAAAAAGATTTTATTTATTAAAAAGCAAATTGTAACAGGTAAAAGCAAGTAAAGGAAAAGACTTTGAAAAGAAAAATTATTTCAATAGCAGTAATATGTTTATGTTTAACTTTGGCTTTCGAGACAATGACTGTTTTCGCTGAGGAAGAATTCACTCAGAATCCGGAGCAGTCGGAATATAGTACGGAAGAAATTGTACTGCAACAGGAATTGGAAGAAGCATCTATAGAAGAATTGTCCGAAGAGAAGGCGCCGGTACTTTTGGCTGCAGAAGAAGAAATGGAACAAGAAATCGTTGAAGAAAAAAAGACGATTCCTTCTCAGCCGACAGGTATTACCGTAACTTCTACTGACGGAGGCGTTTCTATTTCCTGGAATGAATCAGAAGGAGCTCAAAAATATAACCTTTACTGGAAAACAGATAGTAGAAAGTGGTCAAAGTTTGCTTCTACATCGGGCACAGCTTTTGTTGATAAAGTAGTTACTAATGGAAATAAATATTATTATGCGGTAAGCGCACAGAATGAAGTAGGAGAAAGCACTTACGATACCAAAGGGGTTTCGGTAGTATATCTTCCAGGTACAAAAGTTACGGCATCGATTAAATCCAACGGTATTAATTTGACGTGGAATTCGGTAAGCGGTGCTACTGGATACCGTTTATATTGGAAGGTTCCTGGAGGAAGCTGGAAATCTTTTAAGGACGTGGAAGGAACAACGACTTATCTGGATAAAGCGGTAACGTTCGGAGAGACTTACATCTACGTGGTGAGACCATATAAAACCATTGGTGGCGTTAAGTACTGCGGCCCATGGAAAGAAGCGAATACCGATACAATTACTTATGTTGGACAGCCAAAACTGAAAACAACAGAGAGTATAGATGGTGGCATTAAAATATCCTGGGACAAAGTAAAGGGAGCTGCTGGCTACAATGTTTACTGGAAAACAGAGGGCGGTTCCTGGAAGCAATTTGCTAAAACAACAAATAATTATTATTTGGATAAAGCTGTAAAGGAACGGTCGGTATATTATTACACGGTTAGAGCTTATTCTCCGGAAGGAAACGTTGGAAGTTACGATTCCAAGGGAATAATAGGAACATACATTCCTGCAACAAAACTTGTTTCGGCGGTTAATCAGGCAGACAGCATTGACCTGACTTGGAAAAGTGTAACAGGAGCAACCGGATACCGACTTTACTGGAGATATCCGGGAGGAACCTGGAAAAGCTTTAAAGATGTAACGGGAACTACGACTTATAGGGATAAAGCAGTCAATTTTGGAAAAACTTACGAATACCTGGTAAGACCTTTTGTTGTAGTGAATGGTACTACATGTCTAGGCAGTTATAATGAGAACTCCATGATCACCGTTGAACGGTTATCCGTTCCTCAGATGAAAAAAGCTACGAGCGCAGAATCGGGAATCTTACTTGAATGGAGCCCGGTGAAGGATGCCGTTAAGTATAAAGTGTATTGGCGAACAGAAAACAGCGGTTGGAAAAAATTCGCGGAAACGAAAAACACTTCGTATCTGGATAAGGCAGTGACTGCTGGGAACAAGTATTATTATACCGTTGCTGCTGTAAATGCCAACGGAGAAACCGGCTGGTATGATGAAACAGGAATCATGGGAGTCTATGTTCCAAGCTCTAGAATGACAGCCGCTACTAATTCGGAAAATGGAATTACGCTTACCTGGCAAAAGGCTTCTGGAGCAACCGGATACCGACTTTACTGGAGATATCCGGGTGGAACCTGGAAAAGCTTTAAGGATATAGAGGGCGCTACCAAATATATGGACGCAGGAGTAAGCAGCAATAAAACTTACGAATATTTGGTAAGACCGTACAAATCCATAGGTGGAGTTAAATATCTGGGATATTATGAGAACAGCTATGGAATAACCGTTCTTCGCGTTGGAACGCCTCAGCTGATATCTTGTAACAATGAGACGAATCCAAAAGGTATCCGTATAACCTGGGGAGCGGTAGCAGGCGCTACGAAATATACCCTTTATTGGAAACGCGCGAATGAAACCAGCTGGAAACAGTTAGCAACAACTTCCCAAACGGAATACATTGATACTGGTATAACGGAAGGGGTAGAATATATATATACGGTAAGAGCTGTAATTGAAACGGAAAATGGGGAAGTACAGAGCGCTTATTCCAGCTCCGGAATTTCCAACATGCTTTCCTCCTGGACTTTAAAGAGATTACAGGAGTCTGGAGGATCCTTGAGAGACGCATACAACTGGTCTGTCCGTATCCCGTATGACGGATCGCAGCCTTCTTCTTCATCTTCCAGCGGCTATGCAATATATTCTTTTAAGAATAAAAAAGGGGATTGCCTTGGTAAGGCAGCAACTTTTTGCTACATGGCGAGAGCTTTGGGATATGAGGCCAATATGATTCAAGGCTATGTTCCATTACGTGCTGGTGGCATGGGTATTCACGGCTGGGTTGAAATCGTCGATTCCAAAACAGGAGTCACCTATATCTGTGATCCGGATTTTGAAACAGAAACGGGATATGATGGATATTTCCGACAGTACGGACAGTCAGGAACCTGGAGATATACAGATGGTAAAATACTGAAATAATAAGAATAAAGGAACCAAAGTTATGAAAAGATTTTCAAAAGGAATATGTTTGACAGTAGTTGCAATGCTTTTATCCGTACTGGTATTGATGGGCTGTGGTGGTACATCACAAGAACCGGAAAGCATTCCGGAGACAGAAACGATGTCTCAACCAGAAACGGTAGAAGTAGTTAAATATGCTTCTCTAGGAGAGGAAACGGAGGGTTCCATTCAGATTAAGCTCACTAATAAATTGGGAAAAAATATTACTGCATTTTCTGTTGAAACAGAGGGGAAAGAGCCAGAGGCACTCCTTCAGGACGATGTATTTGCAGCAGATGAAACCCGTATCTTGAATTATAAACCGGAAGAAGGGAAAAAATATAATGTCCTTCTGAAATACGGTGCAGAAGATAAGGAAACGGTGCTTCATGATTTTCCAATGAATGATGCTGGCGAAGCAGATCTTCTGTTAAGCGAGGAGATTGGATATATAAAATATCAGAGCCTGACGACAGGAGAAGAAAAATCTTCTTTAGAGAACGAAAAGAGTCTCATCGTTCCGGAAGAAACTACAGCAGCTTATGTGGAGCCAGAATATTACTACGAGCCGGTATATTACGAAGAGCCTGTTTATTATGCACCACAAGGCGATGACGGTTGCATTGATGACGGTTTGATGTGGTAAAAAATATACAGAAACAGAAAAGTGAACTACTTTTGTTTGCTTGCTATATAAGAAAAATAATGCATTGTTGCAATTTTAAAGAACACTTGGAGATTATTGGCTATGGTAAAAACAGTAACAGATTATCTGGAAAAAACAGCAGACCGATTACCGGAAAAAATTGCTTTCTGTGATGAAAAAAGAGAAATCACTTTTGGCGAAATCCGTGACGAGTCTAAGAAAGCAGCATCTGTAATTGCTGAAAAAAATATTTTCAATAAACCAATTTGTATTTTGATGGAAAAATCTGTGGAATGCATTAATGCAATGCTTTCCATCGTATATAGCGGCAATTTCTATACCGTATTGGATGTAGATATGCCAGAAGCAAGAATCCAGAAAATTCTTGAAGTATTAAGCCCGGTGGCAATCATTACCAACGAGGCTCATTTATCTGCAGCAAAGGATATTGTGGCGAATGCGAATTCATTATCCGAAGACAGTATCATTGTTTATGAAGACGCAATAAAGACGGAAATCGCAGAGGAAAAACTCCTTCAGATCCGGGAAGAAATCGATGTAAATTCCACAATGTTCGTTTTATTTACATCTGGTTCTACCGGCGTTCCAAAAGGCGTTATTATTCCACACAGAGCTTTCCCGCCTTATATTAACTGGTATGCAGACACTTTCCATTTTGATGAAACTACCATATTTGCAAATCAGGCACCTTTCTATTTCATTATGAGCTGTCCAGATATTTTCCTGACAATTCTGACAGGCGCTACTTGTCATATCGTTCCGAAGAAGGCCTTCTCCTTCCCAATGGTAACGCTGAATTATTTGAAGGAACGTCATGTTAATGTTCTATATTGGGTTCCTTCCGTACTTTGCATGATCGCTAATTTCCGGGCTTTACCGGAAGTTCATTTAGATGATTTAAAACATGTTATGTTTGGTGGCGAAGTAATGCCAAGCAAACAGATGAATATGTGGAGAAAAGAGTATCCGAATGTTCAGTTTACAAACCTTTATGGACCTACGGAAACCACAGAAATGATTTCTTATTACGTAATCGACCGTGAAGTATCAGATACAGAGTCTCTTCCTATAGGTATTCCTGCTTCTTACATAAAAGTTATTCTTTTGGATGAAAACGATAAGGAAGTCGCTCCTGGAGAAATTGGTGAACTTTGTGCTGCTGGAATCAGTATTGCAGATGGTTATTACAACATGCCAGAAAAGACAAAAGAAGTCTTTGTTAAGAATCCGGTATTTAAAGAAGGGGATGATCCGGAATCTATCCGTATGTACCGAACGGGAGATCTGGCGAAAATTGATGAGAATGGAGATCTGATCTACATGGGAAGAAAGGATTTCCAGATTAAGCATATGGGCAACCGTATTGAATTAGGTGAAATAGAGACGGCAGTTTCTGCGTTAAGTGGAATCGATCAAAACTGTTGTCTTTATGATACAAAACGCAGCCGTATTGTTTTGTTCTATACAGGAACAGCTACGGAAGATTATATCAACGAGGAACTGCGCAATGCGCTTCCTGTGTATATGATTCCAAACCGAATTGAGAAACTTGAAAAAATGCCGTTTAACATTAACGGAAAAATCGACAGAGCAGCTTTAAAAGAACAAATTTAATGAGGTAAGTATGGAAATAGCAATTGCAATTTTTATTGGAGTATGGCTTAGTGCATTTTCTGTATGGGGATATTTCCGCATAAAGAAAGAGTATAAAGAAGTAGTAAAAAAACAAGGTGAAGAGCAGAAAGGCGAATAAGACATGAACGTGTATTTAATTGGTATGATCATCGCCATGGTGATCTTCATCATCATTGGTTTTGTAGTTAGTAAAAAAGTTCAAAGCGCAGAGGACTTCTACGTAGCAGGAAGACAGGCTCCGGTAATTCTGATTGCCGGTTCTCTGGTTGCTTCCTATTCTTCCACAGGTATGTTTATGGGAGATGCAGGAACTTGTTACGATGGCGGTTTTTCTTCGCTGATGATTCTTTCCGGAATGTTGGCAGCAGGATATATTTTCGGCTCCATTTTCTTCGGAAGATATTTAAGAAGATCGAAAGCTTTAACGATGCCGGAATTCTTTGGCCAGAGATTTGATTCCAAGGCTGTCCGTACCCTTTCTGCAATAACCGCGATTATTACGATGACCGTTTATCTGTTAAGCGTTATGCAGGGTATCGGAACTTTAATGGAAGTTGTAACCGGTGTGGATTATAAGATTTGCATCGTTGTAGCCATGGTGGTATTCACGCTGATTTCCGTAATGTCCGGAAGCCGTGGCGTTCTGATTACAGATACCTTAATGGCAGCAGTATTTACAATTGCCCTGCTTATTGGTGTTGTATTTATTGCAGAAGGAACCGGTGGATGGTATGACACCATTCATCATCTTGCATCCAATGTGGATACTTCTGCATTGCTTTCCTGGGCAGGAAAGGCAGGAGCTTTATATGATACCGGTGCTCAAAATGTAACCTGGGGCGTAATTTATGGTATTTCCTGGATGAGCGTTTGTATGGTCGGCCCATGGCAGGCAAGCCGTTACCAGATGGCAAAATCCGAAAGCGTTGTAGTTAAGAGCGCATACTGGTCTGCAATCGGTGTATTCCTGCTTCAGTTCTTAAGTGGAATCGGTGCAGTATTTGTAAACCGTGTATTCCCAGACATGCCGGACTCTACCCATGTATTAATCTGGGCAAGCATGAATCTTATGCCTAAGATTTTAGGTATTATTCTTCTTACCGGTATTCTGGCAGCTGGTATTTCTTCCGCAACTACCTTCCAGTCTCTGATTGGCAGCATGGTTGCAAACGATGTGGTAAAAGCTTTTGATTCCAAAAGTTTGGATAAAAACGCTATGGATAAAAAGGCAATCAATATCGGACGGATCACGATGATTGCAGCAGCAGTTATCGTTACGGCAGTGGCTCTTGGCAATCCTCCGGCAATTTTCGTTATTATGTATTTAGGCGGCGCAATGATTGCAAGCTCCTGGATGCCAGTAGCGGTTGCCAGCGTATTCAGTAAGAGAGTTACGAAAACCGGAGCTTTCGCCGGTATGTTAGCAGGCTTTGTTACCAACTTTGCATTAAAGCTGATTTCCCACTTTGCAGGATGGAGTTTGCCAGTTTGGTTAGACCCGGGATTCGTTGGTATCATTGTAAATA
>JAZUGA010000029.1:0-17073 GCA_045640945.1 Lachnospiraceae bacterium
GGAAAGAAATGACATTAAGAACACAGATTATAGTTATAGCGATTGCTGTTCTGGCGATTGTCCTGACATTCATGTGCATAAAAAAAGCCCTGCTGGGCTTAAAAATCACCATCCCTTGGCTCGTGGTATTTGTACTGATCATTGTTTTTGCAGCGGCACCGGTGCTAATGGATAAGTTATCCCATCTTATCGGTATTTATGATCCGGTAAATATGATTTTTTTCCTAAGCATTGTTTTCCTTATGCTGATTATTTACTCCCTGACCATTTCCGTTTATGACAACCGGAAAAAGACCAGGGACCTGATCCAGAAAGTAGCCTATTTGGAAGAAAGACTTGAAAAGAAAATAGATGGTAAAGAATAATACCAAAACCGGAACTTTAATAAATTTCATAATCGCAGCAGGCTTGACCGCATTATTTGTTGTTGCAATCCGGCTGATTTACTCCTTTACCTATGGAGTAATTGATGACCCATTTATTGAGACGATGCTCAGTGGGGCTTTTTCGGGTACTCCTACGGACCTGGTAGTTTACATTAAATTGCCACTGGCTTATGTGCTGAAATCGCTGCTGATTCTGGCGCCGGGAATTAACTGGCATTTCCATTTTCTGGTAGGCTGTTTTGTCATCAGCGTATTTTTGGTAGTATTTCGGATCTGCTCCAACGTAAGGAAATTGGTATACAAGCTGATTCTTTCCGTATTGTTTGTTTTCCTGTTTACCTTCTGCCTGGCCAAGCTTTTTGTAGGAGCGCATTATTCCATGTGCGCAGCAGTACTGACCGGAACGGCAATCTTTTATTTTCTGACAATTAAATACGATTCTTCCAAGTTTAATCTTGCTTTGAATTATATTGTCTGCTTATTGCTGCTTTACACCGGATATAGCCTGCGGGCCCGTACCTTGTTCATGCTGATGCCTTTGGCTTTTGTGGCATTCCTGTACAAGTTCTTTCAGGCAAAACCTGCATTTCAGGCGAAAAACATTATCCGCTGGATCATCTTTCCGATTCTCTTATTTATCGGAATTGGAGCGATTGAGGTGGCTCATGCCAGCGCTTACAAGAGCGACGAATGGAAACAATATCTGGAATTTAACGATGCAAGAACCACTCTTTATGACTTCTATGGAGTTCCGGCTTATGAAGGAAATGAGGCCTTTTACGATGAGCTGGGAATCCGTAAAGAGCGGGTTTACATGTATAAAGACAAGTATTATCTGGAGCTGGATGACGGCGTGCCAGAAGGCACCTTACAGAAAATCGCGGATTATGCGGTAAAAACTTCCTACGAAAAATATCCGTTAAAAGAAAGAATCGGACGGACCTTAAAGGCTTTGCCAGATAAACTCACGGAAAAGACTTATTCTCCAATGAGCTTTTTTGCAGCTGGCTTGGTGGTACTGATTCTTCTTATCGCTCTGTTTGCCAGAAAGTGGAGAGTTTTCGTACATATTCTTTTATCCGTAGTGGCATTTCTGATTCCGTGGGTCTACATGATATACATGGGAAAACCGGTCGCACGGGTTACCAGCGGAATTTATTATGGAGAAATTCTGTTTGCTCTGGGCTTGATCGTGGACAATGCTTCCCTCCTTGCTGCGTGGGCAGAGAGAAAAGCCAATGCTTCAAAGACCGTAAAAGTAGTAGTTAGTCTTGTTTTAGCCGTTGTACTGGCAGCAGGAATGGGCTTTGGTATTTCCAAGAACGTAAACAAGATCAACCGTACGACCAACAAAACGGTGGAAACTGGAAAAGCAAGACTGGCATTGAATGAATGGTGTCAGGAACGGCTGGACAATTTATATATTTGTGAGTCCGAAGTAATCAACCTTGGCTTTATTGCCGATGAAATGGAAGCGGACTTCGTAAATCTGTATTATCCGGGCGGATGGCCGGCAACCTTGCCACAGGGAAAAGAGGTTTGGGACCGATATGGAATAACTTCCATGGAAACGGCCATCGCAGAGCAGGACAATGTTTATATTGTTGCCTTTGCAGATACCGATATGACCTACTGGGTTGATTTTTACAAAGAGAAATATCCAAAAGTATCCATGACGCTTAAAGATTCCATGAATCTTCAGGGCATAGACTTTTGTGTATATAGCATATCAGGAGAACTTAAATGAGACTTTTTATATTTATCAGTTTAATGCTTATTTTACAGACCATAGGATATAGTGCATTCTTCAAGAAACGTTTTGAAGAGTGTATTCCGCTGTCTATATTTACATCCATTTTGCTGCTTTATATTACCGGACTTTTTGCCCAGTTGCGAACCGGTGAAGTAATTGTAGTCGGTGTATCCGTTATTCTGTTCCTGATTGGCCTGACCAAGTGTATCCTGAAAAAACAGTTGAAAGAACTGGTGAAAAATACGTTTACTTTTGGCTTTGTCGTATTTCTTGGTTCTTTAGCTTTTATTTACTATATGACCGCCGGCAGACTACTTTCCAGCTTCGATGAATTTACCCATTGGGGCCTGACCGTAAAGAATTACATCTGCTTTGACGGCTTTGCCAATGTGGCTGGAAGCACCACCCATGGTGCTGGCTATCAGCCGGGCATTTCTTTATTCTGCTATTTATTCACCGCTTTCCGAGGCTATATCAACGAATGTGATGTTCTTCAGGCCATGAACATTTATGTCATTGCCATGATGCTTCCGATATTCCGGAAAATCACCTGGAAACGTTTTATTTTCGGTATCTTTTTAATTCCGCTGATTTACGCTCTTCCATGGTTATTCCGCCCGGCAATTCTGCCGTTTAACACGTTATATGTGGATTGCGCCATGGCAGTAACCTTTGCCTATCTTCTGTTCCAGTACTTTACCCACGAACAGGAGAAATTCAACTACTATGCCATGATGCTGGGAAGTGCGGTCATTATTCTGATCAAACCAGGCAGTGAATTCTTTGCTTTAATGATTTTAGGCATTGTATTCCTGGATGTTCTTTTCTTCCGCAGAAGAGAATTTGCTGCTTTATGGAAGGAGAAAGCCGGAGGCTTATTCCCAATCCTTTATGTGGTAATTTCTGTTGCGTCCTACCTGTCCTGGAAATTATTTACCGCCGCAAACAAAATGCTTCAGGTATTCGATTACATTGAAGTAACCGAAGAAAATGCTGCTTCTTCCGGAAGTATTTCCGGGAACTTCCTTGCAGCTATTTTCCACGCACCGGAGAAAGCGCAGATTAAGATTTCTTACTTTATGTGGATTATCGTTTTTGCGGTTGCTGGGTTAATCGTAGTCCTTCTTTCCATGGGCGCTAAGGAACGGGTAAGAAGTGCGCTTTATTCCTTCCTGGTTATTTTTGGTTACGCTGCTTATGCCGGCGCATTACTGTTTATGTACATTTACATGTTTACGGATTATGAAGGAGCCAACTTAGCTTCTATGGACCGTTACATGAGCACCTATCTTTTAGGCGCAGTAATTTTCTTCGCCTTTATGATTGTCCACAAGATCATTTCCCGGTTCGGAGGCTTCGGAAATGTTCTGATTCTTATTCCGATTGCAGCGGTTATGATTTTTGTTCCTTGGAAAAGTTTCGCAGCGGATCTGATTACTCCACAGGAGACCATTGAAAAAACGAAGGCCAAGAGAATGGAGTATGAGATGGTAGAGAAGCTTCCGAAGGAACTGGATTATACCAAGGACCGTGTATATTTTATCTGCCAGAACAGCAACGGTTACGAGTATCAGGTTTCCTATTATCTGGCGACACCGGTTTCTCTTTCCTATGATTATGAAATGGGCTGGAGCTTAGGTTCTCCTTATAAAGATTCCGATATATGGACTTTGGATTTTACCAAGGAAGAGTGGGAGAAGGCGTTAATCGACGGCGGATACACTTATGTTTATGTTTATAACGCGGACAAACAGTTCCGTGGACTTTACGGAGACCTGTTTGAAAATCCAGCCGCTATCAGCGACAATACCTGCTACAAGATTCACGTAAATCAAGGAAAAGTTCAGTTAGAAAGAGCGTTTTAAGAAATAATTTTTTATGGAGACAAAAGATAACACCATAAAAAAGAATATTGCATGGAATTCCATCGGAACTTTCGTTATGTTTTTCTGCCAGTGGCTCATGATGGTGCTGGTAGTAAGACTTTCCGGATACTCTGATTCTGGAATCCTGTCCCTGTCCATTTCCTGTGGAAATGTATTTCTGATCATTGCGGCTTTCGGTGTAAAGACCTATCAGGTTTCCGATATTGCCGGAAAATATAAACCGGGACATTACTATGGAGCGAAAATTCTGACCGTAATTCTGACCGTTCTTGTTGCAGTTATCTGGGTTTTGATTTCTCCTTATGAGTCCGTAGAGAGAACTTCTATAATTCTCTATACCCTTTATATTATGGTTTATTCCTATGCAGACGTGCTTTATGGCGAGCTGCAGAAGAAGTGGAGACTGGATAAGTCCGGAATTTCCATGTGCATAAGGAATATTGCAGCGCTTATTGCCTTCTGCATTTTAATCGGCTTGACGAAAAACATTAAGATTGCTCTTATTATCATGCTGGTGGTTTCCTTGATCGTTTTAGTCGTTTACGATCTGCCTCAGACGAAAAAAATCGTAGAAATCCAGCCGGATTTTTCGGATAAAAAAGCCTTTCAATTACTGGGAGAATGCTTCCCTTATGCCATTTATACTTTCCTGCATACTTTAGTCCTTACGGTACCGAAACTGGCCGTAAGAGGCTATTTTGATAAAGATACTTTAGGTATTTATTCTGCAGTGCTGGCACCGGTTACGGTCCTTCAGGTTGTGGCAACTTTTGTCATTAACCCTTTGTCCACCTTACTGGCAATGCACTTAAATGACGGAAAATTAAAAGAACTGGCTAAGATTATGGTGAAATGCTTCCTGATGCTGGCAGGCTTTTTAGTCGCAGGCATCTTAGTCGCAGTTTTCCTTGGAAAATTCGGCCTGCGGATTCTTTACGGAGAAGAAATCGTAGAGTACAGCTACCTTTTGGTACCGATGGTATTTATTTCCATTCTCACCGCCTTAACCATTTTACTGGGCAATCTGGCCATTGTCCTAAGAGACCACTTAGGCGCCAATTTAAGCGGTCTTTTCGGCCTGGCCGTATCTATTTTCGGCAGCATCCTTCTGGTGCCGAAATATGAGATGACAGGCGCTAATACAGCCTTTCTTTGTGGATTGATCGCCCAGGATGTGATCCTTGTAATTTTTATTGTGTTCAGACTGCGAAAGAGAGGTCGCACAGAATGAAAATATTAAACGTGTTATATCAGACCGATGATAATTATGCAGCGATTGCCGGCGTTTCCATGACGTCTCTGTTTGAGACCAATGCTCATCTGGACGAGATTAATATTTATCTCCTGGATAACGGAATTTCGGAAGAAAATCTGGAAAAATACCGACAGCTGTGCCAGCAGTACGGAAGAAATATAGAGTTTATTGATACCATGCCGATTGAAGAAAAAATAAAAGGCTATGGTCTGGGAACTTTCCGTAACGTTTATACGGTTTACCTGACCATGTTTGTCATGAACGACCTGAAACTGAAGACGGACCGTATTTTCAAACTGGATGCAGATACTATCGTCAAGGGGCCTTTAGATGAACTCTGTGATTATGATTTTCAGGGAAATTATCTGGCAGCGACCTTTGACTGTACTTTAAATTCTTACAAGCCGATGGTAGGCCTGACAGAAGATGACAAATACTATAATGCGGGCATTATTTTATTCAACCAGAAGGCCTGGATCGATAACGACTGTCAGCAGCAGCTGATCGATCATATTCATCAGGCCCGCTCCAGGTACTATCTTTGCGAGCAGGACTTAATGAACGTCGTATTCCGCGGTCATATTGGCTATATGCCGATTAAATTCAATTTAAACAGTGGTTTTTATATTTATGGAGCGGAGCAGTCCTACAAATTATATCAGTTAAGAGAATGCGCTTATTCTCCGCTGAGCGAAATAAAAGAAGCCATGGAGCATCCGGTAGTTCATCACCTGATGGGCGCCATGACCGGCAGACCTTGGGAACAGAACAATACCCATCCGCTGAAAGAGGAATTCCAGCAGATCCGCAAAAGATCTTTGTGGGCAGACTATGAAGCTCCGGCAGCAAACCGCAGCAAGATTTTTACGGTTCAGAAGATTCTCCATTCGGTTCTGCCTGGCGGACTTTACCGGAAAATCCACCGCACGATGAATTACCGTTTCCTGAACAGTAAAAATCAGGAGGCAATCAGCGGTTCCGATGTTTACAATCCGAAATTCCTTAATACCAAGTACTATGGAAAAGAGTATACGGTGAAAAAGCCTTTGAATATTCTTTATCAGGCGAACGAATATTATGCGCCGTACCTGGGCATTTCCCTCATGTCCCTTCTTGAGTGGAACAAGCATATTGAGACCATAAAAGTGTTCATTATTGATGATGGTATTTCGGAAGATACCAAAGGAAAAATCGATGAGATTGCCCGTTCTTTCGGAAGAGAGACGGTTTATATTGATACGGCCGTTTCCCAGAAGATTTTAGAAGCGGCCAATGCTCCGAAATTCCGTGGAAATTATGCAACCTATTTCAAGCTTTTTGTGCTGGATGAACTTCCGGAAGACGTGGAAACCATTCTCTACGTGGATTCTGATACCATTATCCGTGGTCCGTTCGATGAAATGACCGAGTTCGATTTTGGTGAGAAGTCTCTGGCTATGGTTCCGGCTATTTATCATAACAAGTACCGGGAAATGGTTGGAATTCCGAAAGATTACATTACCTATAATGCAGGCATTATGGCCTTTAAGCTTTCTGCCTGGAGAGAAAATAAATGCAGAGAGCGCCTGATTCAGGGCATGCAGGAAGACCCGAAGGTGCTGACTTTTGCGCCGGATCAGTCTTTAGCCATTAAGGTCCTTCAGCAGGATCTGGCACAGCTGCCGTTGAAATTTAACTTTTCAACCCTTTACACCCTGTTTAAGTACGATGACATTTCGAAAATGTTCCAGTGCCAGGAGGCAGATATGTTTACCCAACAGGACATTGACGAATCCTATAAAGATATTGCAGTTTATCATTTTATCGAGCTGCAGGTTGGTAAGCCATGGGAGTCTGACAGCGTACATCCGAAGAAATTCTTATGGAAGGAATATTATGATAAGTCCATGTGGAGTGATCTTCCGGCACCAACGGTAAAACTGAAACCGATTCTGAAACTTCAGAGAGTTGCTTACAAGATTATGCCGAAGAAAATGTATATGGCAGCTTATGCCTTTGCATGGAAATATTTGATGAAATAAATGAAACGGGAAAACAAAGCTAGTTACGATCAAACAAAATACAGAGACGAAGAGTATTTCGAACGGGTCGCCCGAAGAAAAAAGGTTCAGGAACAGACCGCACGAAAGTACAAACCAGACAGAGCAAGATCCTACCAGGAAGAGAAGGCCTACTATGAAAATAGTAAAAAGGTTCATGCCTATGGAGGCCAGTACCGCAGACCGGAAGAGGAACGCAGGGTAAGAAGGGAACGTTCCTTGGATATGGACATGATGCCAGGTAAGGAACGCCGCACTCGCTCAGAGCAGGTCCATCGTTCTTCCAAAGCTCTGGACATAGATATGATGCCTCGTCAGAACCGGCAGCGTCGTCCGGAGCAGGGCGAACGCAAGGTTCAGCAGGTACGTCCGGAACGAAGCCTTTCGGCGGATATGAATCCAAAGCAGGTACGAAAGACCCGCCTGGAGAAAAATTCTCAGCAGGTCCTTCAGGCAAATATAAGTCCGAAGGCAGAGCGAAAGTACCGGAAAGAGCAGGCGTATCGTCAGGAACAGGCCCGACAGAGGGAACAGTCCTACCGTCAGGAACCGTACTATCCGGAAGAGAGAAATTCCCGTCCAGAAAAGTCCGTCCGTTCTTATGATGAAATCAGGCCGAAGAAAAAAGCGGGAAAAGCTAAGAAAATTCTTATTGGTATTTTAATTTTTATCGTGCTTCTGGCAATTGGCGCAGGAGTCGTATGGTTTAATCCGGAACTGAAGACAAAGGCGATTAAGTTTGCCCTGAATTCTCCTTTCGGCCCGAAAGTCGTTAATTCGATTATTGGAGACAATTACGAAGCCTATGTCCACGATAAGAATCTGAATGACTCAGAAATCCGTATCAACGATGGAGCGAAAACGCCCGATGGAAATATAACCATTGCTCTTTTCGGTGTCGATGCCAGAGCGGAAGATTTAACCATTGGAACCAATGCAGACTCCATGATCATTGTAAATGTAGACCCAGAGGGGAATATCCTTATGGGTTCCATCTACCGTGACACTTATTTGATGACCCGGGGAAGAGGCGGAGATGAAGTGATTTCCAAAGCTAATTCTGCGTATTTCCGTGGGGGACCGTTGGGCGCCATCAATATGCTCAATGAGAACTGGGATATGGCCATTACGGATTATGTGGTTGTAAACTTCAGCGGTATGACCAATATTATCAACCTTTTAGGCGGCTTACGGCTTAAGGTTACGGCGGAAGAACGGGACGAACTGAATTATCACATGTATGAGCAGGACGCTTATGCAGGTCAGGAATATGTACCTCTGGAAATCTACGGCGATGAAGTAGTGCTTACCGGCTCTCAGGCCACCGCCTTCAGCAGACTGCGCAGCGTACCGTTTGAATCACCGGATGACGGACAGATATATTCCGACGATTACGGAAGAACTGCCAGACAGCGTTATGTCCTTACGGAACTTTTAGCTCAGGCCCGTGAGCAGGGCATGCTCCATCTTTTAGGCCTGATGAACGAATTATTTGAAGCCAATTCCGGGGAAAACAAGTTTATTCAGACTTCCCTGGATATTGATGAACTGACTGCTTTGGCAGCCCAGGCCTTTGATATGAATATGGGCAATACGGCAGCCTTCCCGGACGAAGAACATCAGTATAATGAAATCTTAGATTCCGGTGACAGCATTGTGGCCGATACTTTGGAAGAGAACGTATCGCTTCTGCATCAGTTCCTTTACGGAACCGAAAATTATCAGCCGACCCAGGACCTGAGAAACCTGGCAGAACGCATCCGGAACGAAGTAGACAGACAGACGGATTGAGTTCAAAAAATCGACATATTCAAGTCACAAAAGCAACACATTTAGACCTTATTTTGAGGAAAAAATAAGATAGATTTAGTGAGAAAAAACTAAATTAAAGGAGGCATATAAATGCTGGATGAACGTGATCTTCAGTCATCAGACCCAGAGAAAATGGAAGGAACGGAATTTGTAACAGAGGAGACTGTTACAGAGAATGTTATGGAGGAAAATTCATTTACGGAAACAGGGAATGAAACAGTAAATGAAGAATTTTCTGAGCCGGAAAAAACTTATCCGGAACCGGAAACTGCTTTTGCTGAGGCGGAAAATAATGCGCAGCAGGAGTACGACTATGAAGAATATCCGGAAGAACATGAGGAGATTTATGAACAAAGAACTCCTCAGGGAAACAGGGAAATTCCGCGCTGGAATCCGAATCCGGAAGACTATTCCTCTGAACCGAAGCCTCCGAAGAGAAAGAAATCCCAAATTGTTATTGCGATTGTGGTAGCAGCTGCTTTGGTAGTTGGTTCTATTGCAACGGGTGTGTTTATTGGCATCAACCGTGTTCATCGTGTGGAAGAGAAGCTGGAAGCCCAGATTCAGGAAGAAAAAGATAATCAGACGAAAATTACAACCACTTCTCCTTCTTCCGGACAGGATGTTTCCACTGATAAGCCTCGTGGTTACGTACTCACCGATGTTTCCGGCATTGTAGAGGAGGTTCTTCCTTCCGTAGTATCGATTACTTCCCGAAGCTTAGTAGATGCTTATCCGGACTATTTCAGTTTCTTCTTTGGAAACAGAAATTCCGATAGCTCCAATGAGAAAAAAGAAATCGAAAGTGGATTAGGATCCGGAACCATTATTGCCCAGAACGAGAATGAACTGCTGATTCTTACCAGTTTTCATGTAGTAGATAACTGTTCTTCTCTTTATGTAACGTTTATGGATGAGAATTCCGTGGATGGTTATGTAAAGAGCGCCGATGAAGAAAAAGATATTGCAATCGTAGCAATTCCTCTTTCCGATATTCCGGAAGATACTTTAAACTATGTTAAGATTGCTACATTAGCTACAGAACAGCCTGCCGTAGGTGAGGGCGTTATCGTCATCGGAAATGCTTTAGGCTATGGCATGAGTGTAACGACAGGTATTGTCAGTGCTACCGACCGTGAACTGAAAGTGGACGGAAAGACTTTAAATGTTCTTCAGACCGATGCAGCGATTAATGAAGGCAACTCCGGTGGCTGTGTACTGAATGCAGACGGTGAAGTAATCGGAATCAGCGAGGCAAAAATTATCGTAACCTCTGTGGAAGGCATGTGCTATGCAATTCCTATTCATGATAATACCGAATTGATTCAGAATCTGTTGAATGAAGAAACCCAGACAGAGAATTTTGCACCGGCACAGGGCGCTTATCTGGGAATTCAGGGAAGAGATGTGAGCCGGTATAATGCAGAGAAATACGGCATTCCAGAAGGAGTATATGTAGCAGGAACGGTCCGCGGCGGCGGAGCAGAACAGGCTGGCATTATGAAAGGCGACATTATCACACGAATTGATGAAACGTCCGCAACAACCATGACTGATTTGCAGGAGATTTTAGCTCACTACAATCCTGGTGATGAAGTAGTCGTTACCATTATGCGTGAAAGTGCGTACGGATATGAAGAAATTCAGCTTGACGTAACCTTGACGGAGGTACTAAGCTGATAATCTAACATTTAGAAAAGGGAAATATATTTTAATGGCAGACGAAAATAACAACAATATCGACAACCATACAGACGAAAGGGAACATGTTTGCTACATGTGCCACAGAACGGAGAGCCGTGCCGGCAAAATGCTCCGTATGCCTGGTAATATGTACGTTTGTGTAGATTGCATTCAGAGGACCATAGATTCTTTCGGGTCCTCTGGATTTGATTTAAATAATTTAGGTCTTGGCGGCGGAATGCCTCCGTTTATGGGAATGCCTATAGGCGATAACAATGGTTCGGACGATCCGATGAAGCTTCCGGAGCAGGAAGTTTTAACAGGCGAAATCATTGACGAAGACGGTGAAATCGTTCCTCCAGGTGAAGAAAATAAGACAGACCAGCAAGAGCCTCCAAAAAGACCGGGTGGTATTCCGAATATCAGCTTTATTAATCTCTCGGACCTTCAGCAAAGTTTTGGAAAACGCCAGCAGATTAAGAAAAAGACGGAGAGAACGGGTCCTTTGGTAGATCCGGACAAGGTACTTCCTCCACACAAATTAAAAGAGAAACTGGATGAATATGTAGTAGGCCAGGAAAGAGCGAAAAAGGCGATTTCCGTAGCTGTATATAATCATTACAAGAGAATTCTGGCAGGCGATAAAATCGATAATTCCGACGGTGTAGAGATTGAAAAATCCAACATGCTGTTAATCGGACCTACGGGCTGCGGTAAAACTTACATCGTAAAAACTCTGGCAAAAATGCTGGATGTGCCGCTGGCTATTACCGATGCCACTTCCCTTACAGAAGCTGGCTATATCGGTGATGATATTGAGAGCGTTTTATCCAAGCTTCTGGCAGCAGCAGACAATGATGTGGAGCGCGCAGAAATCGGTATCGTATTCATTGACGAAATCGATAAAATCGCGAAGAAAAACAGTAACCGTGGACGTGACGTCAGCGGCGAATCGGTTCAGCAGGGCCTGTTAAAACTGTTAGAAGGCGCTGAGGTAGAAGTACCGGTTGGCGCCAGCAGCAAGAACGCCATGGTTCCATTAGCTACGATTAACACAAAAAATATTCTGTTTATCTGTGGCGGAGCATTCCCGGAGCTGGAAGGAATCATTAAAAACCGTCTGCAGGAAAATTCTTCGATTGGATTTAATGCAGAGCTGAAAGACAGATACGATAAAGATAAAAATATTTTAGACCATGTGGAAATCGAAGACTTAAGAGAATTCGGTATGATTCCGGAATTTTTAGGAAGACTTCCTATGGTAGTAACGCTTCAGGGATTAACTGGAGAAATGCTTGTGAAAGTTCTGAAAGAGCCGAAAAATGCGATTTTGAAGCAGTACCAGAAGCTTTTAGAACTGGATGAAGTAAAACTGGAATTTGAAGACGATGCCCTTCTTGTATTGACCGAAAGAGCTGCAAAGCGTCAGATCGGTGCCCGTGGATTAAGATCCATTATCGAAGAAATCATGCTGGACATCATGTATGAAATTCCGAAGGACGACAGTATCGGCAAGGTAATAATTACGAAAGACTACATTGAAAATCACGGTTCACCAAGAATTGAGCTTAGAGGTTGACAATGGATGGGTATCGTTGTAGAATACCCCTTGCGTGATAAGTGCATTTAGCTCAGCTGGATAGAGCGTCTGGCTACGGACCAGAAGGTCGGGGGTTCGAATCCTCTAATGCACGTAGAGCCCTTCGGTTTCCGGAGGGCTCATATTTTTTATAGGAATTAACAAACTGATAAGGAAATTTTAATGGGCAAAAACGAGTTTTTAACAGTATTAAGAGGTCAGATGACCGGTCGTATTCCATCTGGAGAAGTAAAATCCCAGCTGGATTATTACAGCGCCTATATTGACAGTCAGGTTGCGAATGGAATCAGCGAGGAACAGGCCGTAGAAGAACTTGGCGATCCGAGACTGATTGCAAAAACTTTAATTGAATCTACGAACAGAGCAGCAGAGGCTGCTGGCTATGACGGACCATATCGTAAGAGTACGGACAGCTATGACGATTCCGATGGTGTCAATACCGGAGAATTCGGAAGAAGCTCTGGCGGCAGTTCCTACCAGAACGCGGAAAGTTATGGTAATGGAAGCAATTCTTACGGACAGCGGCAGAGCACGGGCAACAGAAGTGCCGGCAACGGAAACACCACGAAAAGTTCCGGCATCGGATGCGGAGGCCTTTCCATTGCGCTTATTGTTATTATATTTGTCCTGCTTATCGCAGCGGTATCGTTGATCCGGTTTACTTTCTGGGCTATGCCGGGAGCGCTCATCGTAATAGGAATCATTCTTTTCGTAAGATATCTGGGTCGCCGCAAGTAGCGACCCTTTTCTTTTGAAAAAGATTTATTTCATTTATACATAAATTCAGAATTTTATACATGTTTTATGCAAAAATGTGTATAAAAAACTTTCACAACGAAAAAGCTGGCTTAGAAAGCCAGCTTTTTGAGGGGAGTATAAATAAATAATAAGGGGTTATAAATGAATGACCGTGGTCACTCACTGATAGTGTATATTTTGCATAAAAAAAAAGCAACCACAATTTTAACAAAAAATTAACCTCTTTTTTGTACATAAGTAATGTATAATGGGTTTACAGGTGATAAATATGATTTTTGAAGCAGTAGCTCCATGCCATTTTGGACTGGAAGCGGTATTAAAAAAAGAAATAATCGATCTCGGATACGATATTAAAAAGGTGGAAGATGGCAGAGTCACCTTTATTTGTGATGAAGAGGGAATCGTCCGCGCCAATATTTTCCTCAGAACCTGTGAAAGAGTTCTGTTGAAAGTCGGTGAGTTCGAGGCTTCTACTTTTGATGAGCTTTTTGAGAAAACAAAAGCTTTAGATTGGGATGCTTATATTCCGGAAGATGGAAAGTTCTGGGTGAAAAAAGCTTCTTCTGTTAATTCAAAATTATTCAGTCCTTCCGATATCCAGCGTATTGTCAAAAAGGCAATCGTCGAAAAACTGAAATTAAAGTATGAAAAAGAATGGTTTGAGGAAACCGGGGCAGAATATCCGTTACGGGTGTTTATTCATAAGGACCAGGTGCTGATTACCATTGATACTTCCGGCGAATCTCTTCATAAGAGAGGCTATCGCGCCATCGCTTCCAAGGCTCCGATTTCAGAGACTCTGGCTGCGGCTTTAATTAAGCTGACTCCATGGAACCAAGACCGAATTTTAGTGGATCCGTTCTGTGGCAGTGGCACCTTTGCCATTGAAGCGGCCCTTATGGCGGCCAACATTGCGCCGGGAATCAACCGCGATTTCCTTTGCCAGGACTGGAGCAATTTATTTACAAAGAAATGCTGGTATGAGGCCATCGATGAGGCCAATGACCTGATTCATTTGGATATTGAAACGGATATTCAGGGCTATGATATTGACGGCGATGTAATTAAGGTTGCCCGTCATAATGCGAAAGTAGCCGGCGTAGATAAGCTGATTCATTTCCAGCAGAGACCGGTAAAAGACCTGAGTCATCCGAAAAAATATGGATTTATTATTACCAACCCGCCTTATGGCGAACGATTAGAAGATAAAAAAGATTTGCCGGAGCTTTATAAAACCTTCGGAGAACGTTACCGGATGTTAGATTCCTGGTCTGCTTTTATGATTACTTCTTATGAAGACGCCCAGAAATACTTTGGCGGAAAAGCAACCAAAAACCGGAAAATCTATAACGGAATGATTAAAACTTATTTTTATCAATATATGGGACCGAAGCCTCGATGAAAAAAATTTTTATTTCCATAATTTTAACTTTCATAGCGGCTATTGTGGTTGTGTTTGGCATCAGCATTTTCAAACGCTCCGACTATGTTGCCAAAACGCAGTCCTCTACGGAATTAAACAAAGTATGGAATGTAGCTTTAGCCAATTACGTCAACGAAAAGGATGTTGACGTTTTTGTTGACGGTGAAATTCTGGACGAAAGAATTTCTGAGGAATCCTATATGAACGATTCCATGGGTCTGATGCTCACGGAAGATGGAATCCGGGAAGCTTTTGACTGTTCCATCAATCTCTACGAAGACTCCCTTCTTTCTATCGAAAAAGGCGAAAACAGCGTGGAACTGTATCTGGACAGCCATGAGATGTGGGCCGATGAGGAAGCGGTAGAACTGGATTATCCGGCGGTCGTATTAAATAACAGCGTTTACGTACCGGCGGAAGTTGTAGAAAAGGCTTTTGGATATACCTATGAATGGAATAGCACGAATCTGTCTGCAACCTTCACCAGAGGCAAAAATACAACAGATCTTCCTTCTTATTACAATCTGGCGGATAAGGGAAAAATCAGTGACACAAGGAATCAGGAAAGTTTAGGCGCATGCTGGGCTTTCGCGGCTTTAGGGGCTGTAGAAAGTACCATGCTGCCGGAAAGAAATATGGATTTTTCCGTAGACCATCTCCTTTATAACAGTGGCTTTGGGCTGAATCCGGAAGAAGGTGGCGATTATATTATGTCCATCGCATATCTGACCTCCTGGAAGGGGCCTGTGTTTGAAGAAGATGATCCTTACGGCGACGGAGAGTCAGACGCAGAGCTGGAAGCGGTCAGCCATGTTCAGGAAGTTAAACTGGTGGATCGGAAAGACTATGTGTCCCTGAAAAAGATGATTTTTAAATATGGTGCGGTAGAAAGTTCCATGTACATGGGACTGCTTGATGCCAGCACCATCGATGAGAAATATTATAATCCATATTTTTCTTCTTACTGCTATCCGGGAGAGACCAACCCGAACCATGAAATAATCATTATCGGCTGGGACGATGATTACCCGAAGGAGAATTTTAATCAGCCGGTTCATAATGACGGAGCTTTTATCTGCCAGAATAGTTGGGGAACCCATTTTGGCGATAATGGTATTTTCTATATTTCTTATGAAGATGGCGTCATTGGAACGACCAGCGAGGCCTATACCCGTATTGACGACGCGGACAACTACGACAATATTTATCAATATGATTCCTGCGGCTGGATTGGCAGAGTAGGTTATAATAAAAACCATGCTTATTTTTCCAATGTTTACAAGGCAGAGGGCAATGAGACTTTAAAGGCGATTTCCTTCTATGCGACGGATTCCAACACAACCTACGCTGTTTATGTGGATACGGAGTATGAAGGGGACGGAAATATTCATATTTCCGGAGAACCTTTGGCAGAAGGAAAATTAAAATACAGCGGTTATTACACGATTGACCTGAAAAAGGATATCGACCTGAATTTAGGACAGAACTTTGCAGTCATCGTAGAAATTGACACGCCGGGAAGCACTCACCCGATCGCCATGGAAATCAATGCAGACGATATGAGAACAGGTACCGTAGTGCTGGACGGAAAAGAAAGTTATATCAGCAATAATGGAAAGAGCTGGGAAAATACTCAGACAAGCTCGAACTGTAACGTCTGCCTGAAGGCGTTTACGGTAGGAAGGTAATATAGGAAGGCGGTAAGAAAATGAAGCTTATCATGGCCACAACCAATAAAGACAAGGTTCGCGAAATCCGTGAAATGCTGGAGGGACGGGATATTGAAATCGTCTCTTTAGCGGAAGCTGGAATTGACGCGAAAATTGAAGAAAACGGAACGACCTTTGAGGAAAACGCTGCCATTAAGGCGGAGACCATCCGAGACCTGACGAATCAGATGGTGATTGCCGACGATTCTGGCCTGATGGTAGATGCCATGGATGGAGGCCCGGGAGTGTATTCCGCCCGTTTTATGGGAGAGGATACCGGTTACGATATTAAATGTGGTGCGATTTTAAAGAAGCTGGAAGGCCTGGAAGACGAAAAACGTGGCGCCCGCTTTGTGTGTGCCATGGCCCTTGCATATCCGAAGGAAACGGGCAAGGAAACGAAAATCTTCAAGGGAATTTTCGAGGGACGTATTGCCTATGAGCCGAAAGGAGAGAACGGATTTGGATATGATCCAATCTTCTTTGTGCCGGAGAAAAACCAGACTTCTGCTGAAATTTCACCGGAAGAAAAGAATGAAATGAGCCATAGAGGCAAGGCTTTAAGACTGGCAGTAGAAGAACTGAAAACTCTGATGTAGAACGATAAAAAAATACTTCAGGGAATTTGAAAAAGAAGTTGACATAGAATAGGTCGTAATATATAATGTGTCTTGCGTCGCGATGAGAGAAAACATTGCGGTAAACGTATCGGGGTGTGGCTCAGTTTGGCTAGAGCGCTTGATTTGGGATCAAGAGGCCGCAGGTTCG
>JAZUGA010000030.1:0-7137 GCA_045640945.1 Lachnospiraceae bacterium
TGCAGCTATTTTTTTCATAACATCCACTCCTTTATATACGAATTACCAGTTCTTATGGCTACTAATTCATCAACAAAAACTACAGCAACTTAAAATTCTCCATCTTTCACGCAGTCCTTGTAGAATCTGCATTTCAGACAACACTGACTACAATCCCTTTTCTGAATTCTTTTTTTCTTCTGTAACCAAAATAACAATCGTTTCATGAAACTCTCCTTAAAAAACAGAAACCAGAAAAGGTTTTCCTTAACTGGTTTCATAGTAAAACTTTCATCTGTCAAAAAACGGGACTCGTAACTATTTTGGAGAATTTAATCAAAATATATTTTCTGCAGTCTGGTGATTTCTTCTTTCATCGCTTCCACTGTAGAATCCGGAGCAATGATTTTTACTCCAGGCAGGGCCATGATCCAGCCTAAAAACAGCTTGCTGACGGAAACCTTTACCACTACTTCAAAATGTTCCGGATCCGTCTTGATCAGCGGAATGTTGGTTCCAAAACGGTCAATAATAATATTGGCCACTTCGTTTTCGCATCTTAAACGGACATTTTCCGTTTCTCCTTCAAACATGCCAAAAAGCTTGTTGGTATATTCGGACATTTTGATCTTGGAAAATTCCGTTTTTCCCAAACGTTTTTCCTTAACCACTTCGGTATTGGTCATTTTATCTACGCGGAAATGTTTGATAATTTCATCGTCATTGTCATAACCGATCAGATAATACTTTTCATCATCCCAACATAAAGCCCATGGGCTGACATGATAAACCGCTCCATCATGTTTTAATTCCATCTTTTTATCTACGGTCCAGGTAAAATACTGGAAGGAAATCTGCTGGTTGTTGCTGATAGCCTCATGAACAGCATCAATACTGTAATATATGCGCTCGTTCATGTTCTTAACGCGGCCCGCTACATTGACCTGGCGGTCTAATTTTTCAGCCTCGTATTTGCTGGCATAAGCTTCGATTTTTTTAATCAGTTCTCTGGATTTTTTCTCCGTAATAAATTTTGCAGACTGAACCGAATCCACCAAAAGTTTCAGTTCTGCCAATTCAAACGGACGGTTGACCACCTGATAGTGGAAAGTCCGGTCATACTGACTTCCAATAATATCCATGCCGAAAAGTCTCAGATTTTCAATATCGCTGTATAAGCTTTTTCGCTCTGCAGTTACACCGTAAGCCTGAAGCTGCTCAACAATTTCTGCCAGAGTGATATCGTGCTCGTCATCGGTCTGCTCTGTCAGAATTTTCATTAAATACATGATCTTCAGTTTTTGGTTGCTTCTAGGTCCTCTCTCCATAATTTTCCTCTGTGATTCTTCTGTTTCTTCAGAGTTACGTTCTTTTTATCTTTTGCCCATGTCTTCCAATGTCTGTCCCGTAATACGGTAGACCGTCCATTCATCCATTGGTACCGCGCCCATGGACTTATAAAAATCGATGCTCGGCTTGTTCCAATCCAGGCACCACCATTCCAGTCTGCCGCATCCACGGTCGACGGCGATGGCTGCTAATTCTTTTAAAAGAGCCTTTCCATAGCCTTTTCCTCTATGCTCCGGTTTTACAAACAGGTCCTCTAAATAAACACCGGCTCTTCCTAAGAAGGTGGAGAAGTTATGGAAGAATAAAGCGAATCCCACTTTTTCGCCATCCTCTACAGCAAAAATGACCTCGGCTTTTTTCTCATCAAAAATCCAATGCTCCAGCAAAGCCGTATTGGCGACTACTTCCTCTGACATATTCTCATATTCTGCCAGCTGTTTAATGAAATCCAGAATCGTTTCTACATCTTCTCGTCCTGCAAATTTAATTTCCATTCTATCCTCCAAATCAAACTTCTTTCTTGCGCACTTTGGCAATGATGGTTCGAATTACAATTGTCAGGCCCAGCAAAATTCCCAGGCAGCCATTGATTGTAAACATAAAATTAGAAATGGTGCTGAAAGAAATAAATGTTCCTGCAATAGCTGCTGCCACAACTACTGCAATAATTATTATAACATGTGCTTTTTTATTTCCACGGTCAAACCGGTCCGCAAATATGAAAAGTCGTCCGGACACGGTTGAGAATATGGCCAGAATAATAATACAGGAATATACCATAGCCAGCACCGGAAGAAAGTTCTGGAATACTGCCAGCACCGGCACTTCTTCTCCTGCGATGGAATTCATGCAGATCAAGTTTAGGAATACTACAACCGCCTGAGCAGCATAGAAAAGGACTCCCGATAATGCGCCAGAAGTGATTGCTGTTTTCTTGTTTTCACAAAGGGAACCGGTGGAAGCTACCCATGGAAGGCTGGATACAATCAATAGTCCTGCGGAAGCTATGCCGGAAATCACCGGGTTGGATAAGCCTAAGATGCTGATTCGCTTTACTTCTCCTGCTGCAACATAAGCATCCATCGCCTCTTGTGCAGCCAGGGCTGGCATTCCGTATTTACATAAAATATAAACGGTGCAGATGATGACAAATACAATAATTACCACTCCTGCCCAGCTCAGGATATGCATCAATTTCTGCAGTCCTAAAAGAGCCGCCAGAATGCAAAGCACACCTAAAATAATGGCTCCCACCATTTTGGGAATGCCGAAATATTGGTTAATGGTGGCTCCTGCGCCACTCATCATCGTCAGAATAATCAGCAGAATGCTGAAGTACATATACCAGTCAATAACGGTGCCGATTTTGTCGCCGCAGTAATAATGATATACGTTGTATTTTTCATCCGCCTTCTTTTTATATCCAACTAAATATACCGGAATAAAAACAACGGCAGTGGTCAGCAAGGCAACAATCAGTCCTATAAGCGCGTTGGTTCCTCCCCAGGAAGCGAAGAACTGTTGTCCTTCTAATCCTGTGGCAAATCCGGAGCCGATATTATAGCCGGCGAAGGATGCACTGGCTAAAAGAGCTGATTTGGCGGTTGATTGCTTTTTATCCATAAATAAGTCCTAATAGTTTTTGTTTTGTCTACATTAGCAAATCAGCTCTGTAGAATCAATCCACAGAGCTGATTTAATATGGGGATATAATAAATAAGCATATAAAATGCTTTTTTATTTTAATTGATATCTGTCCATGTATTCATGAAAGATATTTTTATAATCGTGTTCGTTTTCAATTTCCGTTCTGGAAACCATTCCATGCTGATCGCTGATTTCGTCATGTTTCATACGAACTGCAAGACCAATATTGGAACAATGGTCGCTGATTCGCTCCAGGTCGGTTAACATATCGTTGAAAATAAATCCATGCTCATACTCGCATATGCCATTTTTAATACGGTCGATATGATTCAGCTTATACTGGTCACACATATTATCCGTAATCTCCTCTAAAGGAGCAATGCGGTAAGCTGCTTCCTGGTTATCTTCTGTAAATGCCTGAACGGTCATGCGGATAATTTCTTCCGTTACCGTCAGCAAGTTGTTCATTTCCTTCATCGCATTGCCAGAAAAACTAACTTTCCGTTCTGACATTTCCTTGCAGGATTCTGCGAAGTTTTTCGCATGATCGCTGATTCGCTCAAAGTCGTTGATGGAATGAAGGAACATGCTGACTTCCTTATACTGTTCGGAATCCAGCTCATTCTTCATGATTGTTACAATATAATTGCCCAGTTTGTCTTCGTAGGTATCTACGACTTCCTCCAGCTCACTGACTTTATTAAATACTCCGCCGGAATAATGGTCAAAAAGATGAATGGACTCCATTAACGTATTCTTGGAAATATTTGCCATGGTTCCCATGGTAATACGGGCCTGCTCTAAAGCTAATACCGGATGATCCAGGAATCTTTCTTCCAAACGGTCTACGTCTCTTAATTCCTCCCGGTCGGTCTTCTTTTCCTTTACCAGCTTCGTGACAATCTTCTCCATGAATCCGATCAACGGCGTCAGCATCAATACAATAATCGCACGGAATACGGTGTTCAGAGCAGCAATGGTTACCATGGTCATGGTTGTATCCATAAAGCCAAAATGTACAAAAGCATTGATTCCGTAGAAGATAATGCTGAAAAGAATTACGCCGAAGGTATCTACCATAAGATAGATTAAAGCCGTTCGTTTACCATTTGCATTGGCGCCTAAAGCGGTAAGCAGGACTGGAACCGATGCTCCGATGGCGATACCCATGATTACCGGAAGGGCCAGGCGGAAATCAATAGCGCCGGTTACAGCAAGGGCCTGCAGAATACCTACGGCTGCCGAAGCACTCTGAATAATACTGGTAAATACAATACCCAGCAGAATACCAATCAGCGGATTGGAGAAATTGGTAAGCAGGTTGATAAATGTTTCGCTTTCACGAAGCGGATATACCGCACCGGTCATAGCACTGATACCAAACATCAATACCGCAAAGCCAAGAAAAATGTAGGCAATGTGGTGATTCTGTTCTTTTTTTGTAAACATCAGCAGGATAATTCCTGCAATGGCCAGTAAGGTGGTCAGGGTGTCTGTGGATATAATCTCGAAGATACCGCTTCCGGTACTGCTAAGAGAAGACAGACAGATAACCCAGCCGGTAATACTGGTTCCAATGATAGCGCCCATTATAGTTCCGATTGCCTGTTTTACTTTCATCATGCCGGAGTTTACAAAACCGACAACCATAACAGACGTAGCGGATGAGCTCTGTATTACGGCAGTTACACCTGTTCCTAAAAGAATTCCCTTTAACGGATTGCTGGTCAGTTTATATAGAATAACCTCCAGCCGGCTGCCTGCAACTTTTTTCAGGCCGTCTCCCATCAGGTTCATTCCAAACAGGAACAACGCGATGCCGCCAATTAATGCGATAATATTTGTGATCCCCATATGTAAAAAAATGTCCTTAAAATTAACTCTTTCTTGTCAAGTTAATTTTAGGACATCTTTGTAAGATTTATTTGTGGGCAATTGTAAAATCTATGTAAAGTCTAAGCCTTTGGGAAGGTAACCGCAAAGGAGGTACCAATTCCCGGCTGGCTGCTGACTTTTATTTCTCCCTTCTGCAATGCGACTGCATGTTTTACAATGGACAGTCCCAGTCCGGTTCCACCAACCTCTTTGGAATGGCTCTTATCTACCCGGTAAAAACGCTCGAAGATACGGTCCAGATGTTCTTCCGGAATTCCGATACCTGTATCCGTAACCGTAAGCACTACATCATTCTCTTCATTCATGACATTTACAGATACTTCTCCGCCTTCATGATTGTATTTGATTGCATTATCACAAAGGTTATACACGATGGAATATAAAAGATTTGTGGTTCCGTTAAATACTGCGTGTTCCCCAGTAAGATTCAGTTTCACGCCCTTTTCCTGGCTGAAGCCTTCCAGACTCTGGACCGCATTTTCTGCAATCCAATATAAGTCGGTTTCTTCTCCGGAAAGATTAAGGGCTCCCGCATCCAGCTTGGACAAATCGATGACATCTTCTACGACCTGATTCAGACGGACACTCTCATCATATATTTTTTCTGCAAAAGGCTTTATATCTGCTTCTGCTGCCAAACCGCTCTTAATTAATTCTGCGTAGCCGGAAATCGCATGAAGAGGAGTCTTTAATTCATGGGATACATTCGCAGTAAATTCCTGACGAATCTGCTCCGTTTTCTTCAGTTCTTCCTTGTCCTTTTTCAGCTGGGTCTGCTGAGCAGTAAGTCTGGAAAGAAGGGGTTTTAATTCCGTATAGGTTTTCGTAGACTCTGGGTCATCCAGGTTCACATTGTTTATCGGCTCTACGATTTTCTTTGAAACATTGGATGCTATCAGGAAAGCGATAAGAAGAATAATAACAATGGCCACTACAATCGGCTGAATGACGCCCAAAAGCAGATTCAGAAGAGTGTTCTGTGTTGTAGATACACGGACAATACTTCCGTCCGGAAGCCGCTGTGCACAATAAATCTGTTTTCGGAGCATGGTGGAAGAAGTACGGCTGCTTTCTCCATAGCCTTCTTTTATCGCCTGCTGGATTTCCGGTCGTTCTAAATGGTTTTCCATGCTTTCCGCATCGGACTGCGTATCAAAAGCAACGGTTCCGTCCGCTTTGATCCAGGTCACACGGATATCCTCTACGTTCAGGGATTTGAAATAATCCGGACCCGCCGTCTGTGCTCCTTTCGCCACCAGTTCCAGCTGGTTTTTCAGCTGTTTTTCCTGGCCTCCGGTGGAATACTGATAGGAACCGCCCAGAATGAAAACCAACGATATGGCCAGCACAATAAACGTAACCAGACAAATTGAACGGAAAATCCTATTCCTCATCCGTTTCCTCCATCCGATATCCGACACCACGGATTGTTTTGATTCGGTTTCCGCTATTGCCAAGTTTTGTTCTTAAGGTTCCAATATGAACATCTACCGTTCTTGTTTCAACCGCTGCATCTGCCTGCCAAACGTTCGCCAGAAGCTGGTCTCTGGTGAATACCTGACCCAGATTTTCCATCAGTAAAACCAGAAGGTCAAATTCCTTCAAAGTCAGCAAAATCTCTTTTCCACCGACCTTTACCTGATGTTTGGATTTGTCCACGGAAATGTCCCCAACATTCAAAAAAGCTTTCGTTTCCAACGGTGTCGCTCTTCGAAGAACCGCTTTAATTCTGGAAACCATTTCCATCATGCCAAAAGGCTTCACTAAATAATCATCGGCGCCGGTGTCCAGACCGATTACTTTATCGTATTCGCTTCCTTTCGCTGTCGCCATAACTACAGGGATTTTTTCTGTAGCAGCGGAGGATTTCAGTTTTTTCAGAATGGAAATCCCGTCTTCTCCCGGAAGCATAATATCTAACAAAATCAGTTGCGGCAGTTCTCTGCTCAAGCCTTCCCAGAATTCTTCTCCGCAGGAAAAGCCCGTGCTTTCAAAACCTACAGAATTTAAGGTATAGGTCATCAGTTCGCGAATGCTGCTATCATCTTCAACGCAATAAATCATTATTTACGCTCCTTTAATACAATAAGACCGCAAAGAGTTCCTAAAACAGCAGCAATGATTACCACCGTTTTTTTACCAACGAATCCTTTTTATTCATAAAGTGACACCTATCGATTTAGATACTATAGGTTTTCCACTTTTCTGTATGATCCGGAAGCATGTTCGTGGATATTTAAAGTATAATCTTATCCCGCAATGAAT
>JAZUGA010000031.1:0-2096 GCA_045640945.1 Lachnospiraceae bacterium
CGGCATAAGTTCTCCCGACGACCGCAGTGCAGTTCCAAAGGGAACGGCATAAGTTCTCCGAAAACTCCCTATGGATTTTTTTGTATACAAGGGTATAATAGGCTGTTGGAGTGTGATAAAAATGGAAGCAACCGCAAGTAAAATTGATTTTTCAAATAAACAAATAATGAAGCTCCTTTGGCCACTGATCTTGGAGCAGCTCCTGACCATGGCTGTAGGTCTGGCGGATTCCATGATGGTTGCCCAGGTCGGCGACGCGGCAGTATCCGGCGTTTCCCTGGTGGACTCCATCAGCGTTCTGATGAATTACGTGTTCTCCGCAATGGCGGCCGGCGGCGTCGCAGTGTGCGGCCAGTTCCTGGGACATTACAACGAAGACAAAGCGAAAAAATCCGGCCACCATCTGATCATGACGGTGCTGGTTTTGTCCTTCGGCATCTCAATTTTACTGTACATTTTTAACGCGCCGATCCTGAACAATCTGTTCGGAAAAATCGACGCGGACGTTATGGACGCCACCACCAAATACTACCTGATCGTTATGGCCTCCGTGCCGGGCATCGCCCTGTACAACGGCGGCGCAGCACTGTTCCGCGCCATGGAAAGAACCGACATCACACTGAAGGTTTCCATCTTAATGAACGTCATCAACGTCGGCGGAAACGCCCTGATGATTTTCGGCATGGGCTGCGGCGTAGAAGGCGTAGCAGTTCCGACTCTGATTTCCAGATGGATTGCGGCAATCGTGATCTTAGCGCTCCTCTTCAACAAAAAATACCCACTGAATCTGCTGGGCATCGGGCACTTCCGCTTCGAAAAGCAGATCCTGAAAAATATCATCACCTTCGGCGTGCCAAGTGGCGTAGAGAACGGCATGTTCCAGCTGGGCAAAATCATTCTGTACAGCTACATCTCCACCTTGGGCACCGCCAGCATAACCGCCAACGCCATCGGCGGCGTTATGGCGGGCTTCCACGTTACCGTGGGCAACGCCATCAACCTGACCATGACCACCATTGTCAGCCAATGCTGTGGCGCCGGCGCTTTCGACAAGGCCCGCTACTATTTCAAGAAGCTGCTGAAGTGGGCTTACGTAATGGGCGCAGTCTGGATTGGAATTCTGATTGCCCTGACGCCGACAATCCTCAAGATTTATGACGTTTCGCCGGAAGCTACCCACATGGCCTTCATCGTCTGCATGATGCACGCCATCAGCGGCATCATCCTGTGGAACATTTCCTTCGTAACGCCGACCTTCCTCAGAGCCACCGGCGACGCAACCTTCACCATGATCGTCAGCGCCTCCTCCATGTGGATTGGCCGTGTGCTCATGGGCGTCATTTTAGGCAAGTATTTCGGACTGGGCATCTACGGCGTTTTCATCGCCCACACCATCATCGACTGGATCATCCGAAGCATCATTTTCGTCATCCGTTACCGCAGCAATAAATGGGAATCCAAAGCAATCAAGCAATAGCGGGGCGAGATTCGACAGCCAATTAACAGAAAAAATTACAGGCGTGTGCATAAGGCATGCGCCTTTTTTAATATATGTGCTATAATGTAAAAAAAGCGCCCGATGGCGCAAGACGTTGCGAAACATAAACCCGTGACGCAAATCACGTAAACAAAAGTATTGGAGGTTGTTTTATGAAACCAAATCAACAAACCGGAATGTTATCCGTTTTCCGTCCTCCTCTGTGCTTCGAACTGGCTGGAAAGCAGTTCTTCATGGAATTCGACGACGGCTATGACCGCATTGCCAACTTCAAGGACCGCAAAACCCTTTGCTTCGGCGTGGAAGGTGAAGAGAAGGACTTTCCTTACGAATGCCTGAAGATCGCAGACAAATTATATTATGTAAACTTTGAGGATCCGACCATGGAGCCGCGAACCGGCATCACTCTGGTAGTGGATCTGCAGACCGAACTGGTAACCATGGCGTTAGGCCGCGTGGGCACGAACCCGAAATTCCCGGGCATCCCGAGCATCGACTATGTCTTCGGCGCAATCCGCCGCGCAGACGGAACCATCTCCCACACCCGTCATGGCTACACCACCGAACTGATGGGCAAGTCCATCAGCTGGAACTACGG
>JAZUGA010000032.1:0-5428 GCA_045640945.1 Lachnospiraceae bacterium
GGCTTTTTCGCCGGAAGGGGGAAGCGGAAGCGTACATACCTCGGCTTTTTCGCTGGAAGGGGGAAGAGGAGGCGTACATACCTCGACATTTTCGCCGGAAGGGGGAAGAGGAGGCGTACATACCTCGGCTTTTTCGCCAGAAGGGAAAAGAGAGGAACCAAACCGACAGGAAAACGGGGACTGTATAAAAATCAGTACTCATAAACAAAAAAAGATTGAATAAATCAGTAGAAATAACTAAAATATATAAGATAAAAATGAATAGATAAATTTTTATTGAACCGTTCATGCATATAATGATGAAACCGTTCAAAATTTCATTCACGGAGGGACATGATATGAGCAGACTTACTTTGTCTACACAAAATCAAGTAGAATCCACCCTTGAAGGCATTTACAACTATATGGAGCACCATCTGAAATTCAGCCCTCAGGACACATGCCCGATTGATATAACCGGAGCATTTTTAAGATTGTATATGACTCAGAGCTGCGGCAAATGTACTTCTTGCCGTTCTGGTCTTCCACAGCTTAGTTATCTGCTGGATTCCGTTCTTCAGGAAAAAGCTTCTTTAGAAACCGTTGACGAAATCGAAAGACTGGCCAATATTATCAGTCAGTCCGCCGACTGTGTAATCGGTTCCGAAGCAGCGAAAATGGTTCTGAAGGGAATCAAAGGATTTCGCGATGACTATGTTTCACATATTGAAAACCATGTTTGTCTGGCAGAACGTACAGACAGTATTCCATGCGTTGCTCATTGCCCGGCTCATGTAAACATTCCAGGCTATATTGCGCTGGTTGCAGCTGGTCGCTATGAAGACGCTGTTAAATTAATTACCAATGATAACCCATTTCCTGTTGTATGCGCTTTGATCTGCGAGCATCCATGCGAGGCTCGTTGCAGAAGAAGCCTTCTGGATGCGCCGGTAAATATCCGTGGCTTAAAGCGTACGGCTATTGAAAAAGCTACCAGAGTTATTCCTCCAGAGAGACTTCCGGAAACAGGAAAGAAAATCGCTGTTGTCGGCGGCGGACCTTCCGGTCTTACCGTTGCTTTCTATCTGCAGCTGATGGGACATCAGGTTACCGTATTTGAAAGACATAAACAGTTAGGCGGCATGCTGGTTTATGGTATTCCTGCTTACCGTCTTCCAAGAAATTATCTGAAGAGAGATATTGAAGCCATCCTTTCTACTGGTGTGGAAGCGAAGCTGAACACCAACGTAGGTATTGGCGAATATTCCATCGATAACCTGAGAAAAGAGTATGACGCAGTATACGTATCCATCGGTGCCCATCAGGCAAAAGACATCGGCATCGAAGGAGAGGACGCAGAAGGCGTTATTTCTGCAGTAGAGTTTTTAGGCAAATTAGGAGACGGCGAAGTAGCTGATTTCGCTGGAAAGAACATCTGTGTAGTCGGCGGCGGAAACGTTGCTATGGACTGCACCCGTTCTGCAATCCGCTGCGGAGCAGAATCCGTATCCATTATTTATAGAAGAAGAAGAGAAGACATGACAGCCCTTCCGGAAGAAATCGAAGGCGCTATCGCAGAAGGCGCACAGCTGATCGACCTTCACGCTCCTCTGAAAATTGAAAAAGACGAAGACGGAAAAGTTGCAGCCTTCTGGGCAAGACCGAACATGGTCAGCAAAATCCGTAACGGCCGCATGAATCCAATCGACTCCGGTCTGGATGATGTCCGCTTCGAGTGTGACATTGTGATTAAGGCCATTGGTCAGGGCACCGATACTTCCGGCTTTGACGAGACCGGTATTCCTCTGGAGAGAGGTCTGATCAAGGCGGACAACGTAACTTCCATCGATGACATCCCTGGCGTATTCGCCGGCGGCGACTGCGTAACCGGACCAAAGACCGCAATCTTAGCCATTGCAGCCGGAAAAGTTGCAGCAGCAAATATTGATGAATACTTAGGCTACCATCATGTAGTACAAAGAGATATTGAAATCCCTGCAGTAGAACTGAAGAACCGGGAATACTGCGGAAGAGTTGAAATGTCCGAGAGACTGCCAGAAGAAAGAAAACATGACTTCCTGCTCATGGAAAAAGCCATGACCGACAAGGAAGCAAATCAGGAAGCTGGCAGATGCTTGCGGTGTGACCACTTTAACTGTGGAATAATCAAAGGAGGTCGTAAAGCATGGTAAATTTAATTATCGACAATGTTAATGTTCAGGTCGAAGAAGGAACCTCCATATTAGATGCGGCAAAAAAGATCGGCATTAAAATTCCAACCTTATGTTACATGAAGGGCGTAAACGAAATCGGCGCATGCAGAGCCTGCCTGGTAGAAATCGAAGGCATCGACCATCTCGTAGCATCCTGCGATAATGTTTGCACCGAGGGCATGGTTGTCCATACCAATACAGCAAGAGTATTCGAGGCAAGAAGAACGAACGTAGAACTGCTGTTAAGCCAGCACAGAGTAGAATGTCCTTCCTGCGAAAGAAACGAAACCTGCCAGCTGAAAAAAGTCGCTTATGAAATGGGTGCAAGAAGCACCGATTCTTATAAGAACGACTACATTCTGATTGAATGGGAAAAGAACGTTCCGATTATCCGTGACGAGAGCAAATGTATTAAGTGCTACCGCTGCGTATCCGAGTGCGAAAAAGTTCAGACCGTAAATATCTGGGACATGATCGGTTCCGGCCCACATACTACCGTTGGAGTTAAGAACCATGTCAAGCTTTCCGAGTCTGGCTGCGTATACTGTGGACAGTGCGTAACTCATTGCCCGACCAACGCTCTTTCCGTTCGAAACGATATCGCAAAAATTGGCGGATTTAACGGCATTCTCAATAATCCAGATAAAGTGTCCGTAGTTCAGATTGCACCTGCAGTAAGAACTGCATGGGGCGAGGAGTTCGGTCTTTCTCCAGAACAGGCAAACGAAAAAGTTCTTGCTGCTGTTTTAAGAAAAATCGGATTTAACTACGTATTCGATACAAACTTCACAGCAGACCTGACCATTATGGAAGAAGGCACGGAATTCTTAGAGAGATTTACTCATAAAGATCAGTACCAGTGGCCGATGTTCACATCCTGCTGTCCTGGCTGGGTAAGATTCGTAAAGACCCAGTTCCCGGAATTTACCGCAAATCTTTCAACGGCAAAATCTCCACAGCAGATGTTCGGCGCAGTAACCAAGACTTACTTCGCAGAGAAAATCGGTGTGGCTCCGGAGAATATTTACTGCGTATCCATCATGCCATGTTCTGCAAAAAAGGCAGAAATTGAAATTCCAAATATTAATGATGCAGCAGAAGGCATAAAGGATGTGGACTGCGTTCTGACCACAAGAGAACTTTGCCGACTGATCAAGGCAAAACATATCGACGTAACTGCAATTAAGGAAGAAGAGTTTGATTCTCCTTTAGGAACCGGTTCTGGTGCAGCAGTTATTTTCGGAGCTACCGGCGGCGTTATGGAAGCGGCTTTAAGAACTTGTTACTATGTTCTGACAGGAGAGAATCCAAATGCAGACGAAACCTTCAAGGCCGTAAGAGCTTCTGGCTCCGACCGCCCATGGATTGAAGCAGAGTACAATGTAGCCGGAAATATCGTTAAGGCAGCAGTTGTTAACAGCCTTGGAAATACCAGAAAACTTTTGAACGCCATTAAAGACGGCGAAGTAGAATATGATTTCGTAGAAGTTATGGCTTGCCCAGGCGGATGCGTTGGCGGCGGCGGACAGCCGATCCACTACAACGAAGAACGTGCTGCAGAACGTGCAAAAGTAGTTTATGACTACGATGCAAAGAATATTTTAAGATTCTCTCATGAGAATCCAGAGGTTCAGACTCTGTACGCAGACTTCTTTAAAGAGCCGTGCTCCGAGCTGTCTCATCACCTGCTTCATACAGACCACTTCGGCTGGGAAGCGAAATGGGAAGCGAAAAGCGAAAACTAATGCGGCGGGCCCGGGCCCAGGCCCTTTGCGAAGGGAAACTGACGAAAACTAATGTATTATGCACCAGGGAGTGTTATAATAAATAAGTACCGGCAAGAGCCGGCTTGAAGAAGAAACAAAAATAAAAAATATATTTAGGAGGATTTACCAATGCAGGAAGTACATGATTTTATTAAAGCTTGTGGAACTTACTATTTAGCAACCGTTGAAGGTGACCAGCCACGTCTGCGTCCTTTCGGCACAATCAACATTTTTGACGGAAAATTATACATTCAGACAGGAAAAATCAAACCTACATACAAACAGCTCATCGCAAATCCAAAGGCAGAACTTTGCTGCTTCAAAGATGGCACATGGTTAAGACTCGCTGGCGAACTTATTCCAGACGAGAGAGTAGAAGCTAAGAAAGACATGCTGGACAAGAGCCCGAACTTAAGAAGCATGTATGACGAGAACGACGACAACTGCATCGTATTCTATTTCCAGAATGCAACAGCTACCTTCTCATCCTTCACATCTGAGCCAAAGGTTATCACTTTCTAATTTCGGAAAGAATAAACCGGAGCGAATCCGGAACATAAACCAAAATCCAAGGCGGGAACGAAAGTTCCCGCCTTTTTTATTTGCATAAGCGACGAGGAAAACGCAGCGTGCTTACACGAATGCGCGAAACGACCGCAGCGAACTCCCTGAGAAATTCTTAAAAATTAGTGCTTGACGAGGTATTGACGTTGTGCTACAGTATACGTTGCACTATTGTGGAAAAGTGGTCTTTTTCTGCACGCAATTTTTTGGAAAATCAACCAAAATGAGCGGTTTTTTACAGATTTTCAGCCCTGAAAAAGCTTGAAAAATCAGCAAAAGTTTGAAATTTTTGTGAAAATTCAGAAAATGACCGTCCAAAAAAATCAAAAGGAGTGATCAATTTAATGGAGAAGAACAGAATTCGTTCCGTAAAATACGGCAAGGGAATCCGAATGAGCTATTCCAAACAGGAAGAAGTTCTGGAAATGCCTAACCTTATCGAGATCCAAAAGGCTTCCTACGACTGGTTTATTACGAATGGCTTGAAAGAGGTATTTGCAGACATCTCCCCTATCGAGGACTTTAATCAGTCCCTCAGTCTGGAGTTCGTTGATTTCCGTATTGCCTACGATGAAATCAAGTATACCATTGAAGAATGTAAAGAACGGGATGCAACATATGCCGCTCCTTTAAAAGTTAAGGTTCGCCTTAGCAATAAAGAAACTGGTGAAATAAGTGAGCATGAACTCTTCATGGGCGACATGCCTCTTATGACAGAAACAGGTACTTTCGTAATCAACGGCGCAGAGCGTGTTATCGTTTCTCAGTTGGTTCGTTCCCCTGGTATCTACTTCACACTCAGCCATGACAAATTAGGAAAAGAGCTTTACGCTTGCAACGTTATTCCGAACAGAGGTGCATGGTTTGAATATGAAACAGATTCCAACGATGTATATTATGTTCACG